>RFJD01000288.1 GCA_003695015.1 Verrucomicrobiota bacterium
AAACGGGCGCCCGCCACGGGGCGCCCGCGTGAGGTTTCAGCCGGCAAGCCGGCGATCACTGATCGCGCTCAGGGCCCGACCTTGTAGAAGGCGGCCTGCTCGCTGGGCGAGACGGTGAAGCTCGGCGGGGCCGCGCCTTCCACCAGCGTCCACGGCCCGGTCACGCTGGGCGCCGAGTAGAGGTCGCCCCGCTCCCAGGTGAGCACGACCTGACCGTCCTGAAGCTGGATGCCCAACTGCACCGTCGGCGGTTTGCCGGTGAAACCGGCCTCCCGCGGGATGCTCGAATCGAAGCCCGACTTGCTCAGGTAGAAGTCGTCGAACAGGAGGCTGGTGTTCTCCTGGGCCACGGCCACGAAGAGCTTGTCCAGATCCGGCAGGGTGGGACCGAGGTCCACCGCGCCGGCCGGATCGCGGTCCGAGGTGTAGTTGCTGAAGAGGGTGGTCCGGACCGGATCGCCCTCCTTCTGGATGTGGACCGAGAAGATGTCCCCCATATCGACCGACTGGTTGTCGATGTCGATCCAGACCATGTACACGGCGCCGGTCGAGAGGACCTCCGGCGCAAACTCCTCGATGCCGCCGAGGCCGTTGCGGGTGCCGAGCAACAGGTTGCCCGGGTTGTCCACCGTGTTGTTGTCGAAGATGACGTGCGGCCCGATGTTGCCGTTCGCGTCACTGTACCAGCGGATGTTCTTGTCGGTGACACCCACCAGGTGCCGGATCGGCAGGGCGGGATCGTCCAAGGTATGGACCCGGAAGAACAGGGTGTGCTTCTCGCCCTCCTTGAGGGTCAGCGGGCCCAGCGGGAACAACACGGCGCCGTCGCCCCCGATCACTTGGAGCATGAGGTTGCCGTCCTTTTCGACGATCGAGCCGCCGCCGCGCAGGTCCAGCCACATGCCGGTGTCGTTGAGCGGCTGGGGCTGGTACTGGTCGAAGTTGTCCACCAGAACCCAGTTCGACCCGATGCCCTCGATCGCCGCCACGCTGGTGCTGGCGCTCAGGCTCTCCTCGCCGCGCACGATCGTAATCGTGAAGGTGGTGTCCTGATCGACGGTGACCTCCACGCTGCCCACGCCGCTGACGGTCTGGGCGGTCACGTCGCCCACGCCGGGCTCGATGGTCACCGTATCGGCATCGGTGCTGACGTCCCAAGAGAGCGTCACGGTGCCGCCCTTGGCCACCGCCGGCACCGAAGCCTTGAACTCGTTGATGGCCAGCGGCCGCAACCGCGGGGTGACCTCGGGCATGCCGGAGGTGTAAAGGATCTGGATTTCCTCGGGCGAAAGGGCCCGGGTCCAGAGGGCCACATCATCGATCAGGCCGGTGAACCAGTGCGACGGATTGGCCCGGCGGATGCCGCCGATGGTGGTGGTGTTGGGCGTCAGACCCGGCACCGGATGGGGCGGGTTGGGATCCTCGACGCCGTCAACGTAGATCTTGGCGGTGAGCTGGCCAGCCAGCGTGCGCTGGACATACACGATGTGATGCCACGTGTTGTCGAAGGCCACGGCGGCCGTGTGTTGGTGGCCTCCGTCGGTGGCGCCGGCATCGTTGCGGATGTAGGTGTCCACCGTGCCGTCGGCGGCCGCGTTGTGCGTGCCGATGTTGAACAGCGGCCGGCTGGTTTCGGTGGAGGCCTCGGAGAAGACGCGCAGGTCCTGCTGGATGCCGCCGTTGACCCACAGGGAGATGCTGAACTCCGGATGCAGGTAGATGGGCAGTTCATCCTCGGGGGAGTGAATGCGCTGCAGCAGGGTCTGCCGGCTGGCGTCGAACTGGAAGCAGTTGCCCCATTTGCCCGGCACCACGTCGTCGGGCGTCAGGTTGACCGCCTCCATGTCGTACCAGCTCCGGACATCCGGAGTCTTGACGCCCACCAGCTCGTCCAGCGGCCAGTAAGCGAGCAGGTCGCGTTCGAGGTCCGGCGCCGGCCAGTTGCCCACCTCCAAGACGGCGCCATCGCTCGTGACCGAGCCACCGGGATTGCTGACCACCACCGTGTAGGTGCCGCTGTCGGCCTCGGTCAGATCGGTCAACGTGAGGGTCGGCCCGGTGGCGCCGGGGATGTCCACGCCGTCCTTCTTCCATTGGAAACTGAGCGGGCGGCTGCCGGTGGCGCCGACCGAAAAGCTCCAGGAATCACCCACGATCAGGCCCGTGGCGCCGACCGGCTGCTGGGTGATGCTGGGCGGGAAGCTGGGCACGGGCAGTTGGATGCCATTGTTCATGACGTCCTGGATCTCCTCCTGGGTGAGGGCCCGCTCCCAGACGGCGACCTCGTCGATCAGGCCGCGGAAATAGGCGCCCACGTTCGAGAAGTCCGAACCGCGGACGATGGCGCCGATCGAGGTGATGTCGCTCGGCGCCACGCCCCGCGTGTAGGGGTAGCTCGAATCGAGGTTGCCATCGATGTACAGGTCCAACTGGCCGCCCACGTCCACCAGCGCAATGTGGTGCCAGGTGCCGTCGTAGGCCGGCGCGGTGCTGTGGGCGTGATTGACCTGCGTGGCGCCGTTGCGCACGAAGATGTCCACGGTGTTGTCCGCACCCGCATTGTGGGTGCCGATGTTGATCAGCGGGTTGTTGGACTGGCTCGAGCTGACGGACAGCGCCCGCCGGTCGGTTTCGCCCTCGACCGGATAGGTGGCGTTGACCCAGAGCATCATCGTCCAGGTGGGCGACTCGGTGACCGGCAGACCGGTGTCTTCACCCGGAGGAGTGGCGTGGTACAGGACCGTCATGAAGTCGGGGGTGAAGGTGAAGGCATTGCCGCGCTTGCCGGGGACAATGTCGAATTCCGTAAGGTTGACGGCCGTCATGTCGTTGCCGGAAACCACGTCCGGCGTGCTCGTCCAGTCGGCACTCAGCTCGTCAAGGGGCCAGTAGGAGACGAGCCCCTCGCGGACGTCAGCCGCCTGGCTGGCGCCCAACCACGCGCCCACCAAGGCGATGGGAAGGAGGAATGGGAGTTTTGGTTTCATACCGTGGGTTGTTCCGAGGTTTCGGTTCTTGGTTCTCGTTTGGTTTTCCTGCCAAACCGATCGTTTGTTGAGCCCAAACGCTCCTCACACGCCGCTCGAACGGCGTGCGGACCTTTGGTGCTCTGGAGGCAAATCCTACCGGAGGCGTTCGGCGCGTCAAGTCGCGAGGCGAACGATTGCCTTCCATGATCGGGAGAACCATCAAACCGCCCCCCGGCCGGCCGTTCCCGGAGGTCTGGCAAACAAGAACCCCGCCGGTCTTGGCGGGGTCTTGGGGGGCCAGGGTCTCAGTGCTGACTCAAGAGGCGTCCGGCCGATGTTTGTCCAACAGCTTGATCAATGAATCGGGCCCGCCGCCGCCGTAGCCGACCTTCCGGTCCAGCTCCTTGCCCTCGGGGCTGAGGATGACCAGCGTGGGGAACCCGCGGACCTTGTATTTCTCCATGAGGGCGCGGTTGGCCTTCTCCTGTTCGGCCGGAAGCTTCTTCTTCCGCGGGAAGTCCAGCTTCAGCAGCACCAGGTTCTTGGCGGCGTACTCTTGGAACTCCCGGGTGCTGAAGACCTCCTTCTCCAGCTTGATGCAGAAGAAACACCAGTCCGAGCCGGTGAAGTCCATCAGGACCAGCTTGTTCTCCTTCTTGGCCTTGGCCAGCGCTTCGTCCATGCTGGTGAGCCACTTGAGTTCGCCGGCGGAAACCGACGTGGCGAGGGCCGCCACCGCAAGCAGAGCAAGGAATCGTTTCATGGTCTGTCTTCGTTTGAATCGTGGGGTCACGTTTGTTTCGAACGATCGGCGCTCACGGTAACACGTCCTCCTCCAGTTTCCAAGCGACCTTGCCGCCGATGATCGTGGCCACGGCCCGGCCTTTGAGCGGCCAGCCGTAGAAAGGGCAGTTGCGGGCCTTGCTGGCCGTGGCCGCCGGCGTGGGGGTCCACTCGAGGTCCGGATCGATGAGCGTGATGTCGCCGTCGGCGCCCGGCCGGAGGGTTCCCTTTTCGTCCAACCCGAGCAGCCGGGCCGGGCCGGAGGTGAACCGGGCCACCAAGTCCCGAAGCGGCATGCCGCCACGGTGATGGAGCTGGGTCAAGGCCAGGCCCAGCTCGGTCTCCATGCCGATGATGCCGAAGGGGGCGTGATCGAACTCGACCTCCTTCTCGTAGTTCGTGTGGGGCGCGTGGTCACTGGCGATGACCGACAGAACGCCGTCCATGACCGCCTGGATGACCGCCTTGCGGTCGTCCGCGCTCCGGAGCGGCGGGTTCATCTTGAAATGGGTGTCGAACGCATCCCAATGGGGCAGCCGCCGCGGATCGGCGTCCGGATAGAGCGCCTTGCCGTCGGTGCTCCAAAAGGTTTCCGAGCCCGCCACCGCGGCGTCCGTAAGTGTGAAATGGTGGGGGCAAGCCTCCCCGGAAATCGGCACTCCCCGGGCTTGGGCCTCCCGCAGCAACCGCACGCTGCCGGCGGTGCTGACGTGCTGGCAATGGATGTGGACGCCCGTGCGTTCGGCCAGGAGGATGTTGCGGGCCACGATCAGCTCCTCGCCCTCCGCCGGCCAGCCACGCAATCCAAGGATGGTGCTGTAGAGCCCCTCGTGCATGACCCCGTCGGTCACCAGCGAGTCGTCCTGGCAATGGTCCATCACCGGCAGGCCGAACATCCCGGCGTATTGGACCGCCCGGAGCATCAACTCGTGGTTCTGGACGCA
>RFJD01000049.1 GCA_003695015.1 Verrucomicrobiota bacterium
CGGGCGCGGGGGCGGTGGCCGGGCTGAGATCGGTTTCGGTCCATGAGGCATGGCTGCCCCGGGAGAGGCGCAGGGCGCCGTTGCCGGGATCGCCGTCGGCGGTGAGGGTGAGCGTGGCCTGTTGAATCCGACCGGCGGGCAGGCCGGAGAGGTCGAACCGCAGGTACGTCACGCGCCGGCCGGGCTCGACCTTGAGATAAGCGTTGTTGAAGCGGTTGCCGTTTTCCAGGTAGGCGTCGGCCACGGGCGCCAAGGAGAAGGTGCGTTGCCATGAGAAGGGCCGGAGGTGGATTCGGAGGCTGTCCTGGTACCAGCGGCCTTGGACCCGGACTTGGAGCGTGGCGGTGTAGTCGCCGGCGACTGGCAGCTCGATGACGGTCCCCGCCGGGTCGAAGGCGGTGGTCTGGCGGCCGCCGTCCGGATGGTCGATCACCCAGAAGGCGGTTTCGAACCGGTCGTCCGGGGTCTGGATGCGCCCGGTCAGGGTCACCGCCGCCTTGGTTTGTCCGGGCTCCAATTCGACGGTCAGATCGTCGCCGGCTTCGACGACCACCCCCTCGATCGGGCGGAGGATGACGGCCCAATCGCGGCCGGGATCACGGGGCGGCGCCCCCAGGGCCCGGACGCCGCCGCCGGTCAGTTCCGTGACCGAACCGGTTTCGGCGGCCGTGCCCCCGCGGGGATTCCACCAGAGGACGGCGTAAGGGCCGGGGTTGTCGGTGAGGTCCACCTGCGCGGAGGCGTCACCGGCGAAGAGGTACACCACGAACCAACCCTGGCCCGCAAGACACCAACCATCGGCGCCGCTGAGGCGGTCGTTCTGATTGCTCATGGCCCAGAAGGGCACGCCGTTGTCCATGAAGCAGCGCCACGCCGAGACGCACTGGTCCCACCAACGGTCGCGGCTCCGGTAGTCCTCACACGTGAGATCCGAGTTGGCGTACTTGTAGCCGAAATAGCTCTCGATGCCGGCGCCGCCGGCCATGAGGTTGCCCCACAACACGTCCCGCCGGACGTCATCGTGTTCCGGGTCGTTCGCGTCGGGCAGGATGCCGACGTTGGCGGGGCCCTGCTCGTCATTGGCGACCACCCACGGTTTGCCGGCGGCGGCCGAGCGGGTGACCCATTCGAGCGTGTCGGCGAAGACCGCGGAGCGGCCGCACTGGAGGGAGGCGCCGGTCAGGGCCGAGGCATCGCCCAGCAGCGGTCCGTAAACCTCCTCCTTCTTCCCCGGGAAGGTGTGGACCACGATGAGGTGGTGGTAGGGGTCGTGGCGCTCGAAGAACCGGCTGAAGGCGACGCGTTGCTCGTGGGTGTTGGTGTTTTCCTCGCCGAGGTTCCAGTTGAGGGCCAGGTGATGGGCGAACCGGGCGATCAGCTCGCGGTAATAGAGCCGGCGCTCGGGACCGAGGTCGCCGCCGTCCATGTCCTGGTCGTTTTCCTGCTCCTGGGTCTTGAAGTGGAGGTAGATGCCGCGGCGGTCCATGTGCTCGAAGACGATCTCCCATTGGTCGAGCTTCGAGCAGTCCAGCCGCAGGCGGTCGTCCGGATCGACGTAGGGGAAGACGTTCTTGTCGTCGCCGTGGTGGTTGTACGTGAGGAAGGAAATGACGTTGCAGCCCTTGTCGGCCATGTAGTTGACCGCGCCGATGATGCCCTTGCCGCGGCCGTTCTTCCATGTGGGGTCGCCCGGCCGCCAGTCGGGGATGTGCGGCGCCCAGGATTTCCGCCGGCCGCCGTGGTCCGGGGTGTTGTCGAAGTCCTCGTAGGCGAGAAAGTTCTCGGGGGCATCCGCGCCGATCTTCAGGAAGTATTCGCCGGTCCCGGCGAACCGCAGGTGGTGCCGTCCCACGTACTCCAACCGGCCCTTGGCGCGGTGGTCCCGGCCGGTTTTGTCCGTTTCCTCGATGGTGAAGGTCCCGGTCAACCCGTCGTACGGCTCGAGGGGCGCGCCGGCCGAGGGGTCTTCGTCCACCGCCACCATGGGGCCCTGGCGGAAGTGGATGAGGTAGCGCCATTCACCGGTTTCGTCCGGGCAGAGATGGGCGCGCCAGATGCGACCGGAGGTGGCTGAGGTCTCGGCCGCCTGGCCGTCGGCGGCAAAGTAGCCCGGCACCCGGTAGGTCAGCCCGCTGGCCGCATGGGTGAAGACCACCTCCATCCGGTAATCGGTGAACGGGTTGGGGTTGCCGTTTTCCGAGGCGAGGGGGCCTTCGAGGTCGAGGGTGACCTTGTGCCAGCGTTTGAGTTCGCCGTGGATGGCGACGGATTGGGCCGACAGGGAAACCACCACGGCCAGCGAAGCCAGGCCGGCAAGGCAAAGGAAGCGATGTCGTCTCATCGGTTCATACGGGCGATTGCTCGCATGGACGAGCCGATTTGATAGCAGGTCGCATGCCGGATGAGAACGGGAATTCGGCGGAGCAGGGGACCGGCGGATTTCGCTTTGGCAGCCGGGACAACATGGAGCAGTCTGGAGCCATGCACCGGTTTCCATGGCTGATGACCCCCGGGCTGAGCTGGCTGGGAGCGTGCGCCGCCGCGGTTTCGCTGGCCGCCGCCCAACCGGCCTGGCAGACCGTCTTGGAAACCCCGCATCTGGCCTGGCGCCTCGATCCGGCCACCGGCCGGTACATGGTGGAGGATCGCCTTGGCGGGGTGCGCTGGCGCTCCGATCCGTGGGCCGCGGAATTCGGCCGCGCGGTCCTCCGGGTGGACGGCCGGCGCCGCGAGGTGGCGCTCGCGGCCTGTCGGGTGGAAACGTCCGGCGAAAATGGCGCCCGGCTGGTGTTCCAACCGTTGGCCGACCGCCGGGAGGTCCGGCTGGCCGTCCAATTGAAGCCGCGCGACCGCGGCCGGTCGGTCGAGTTGGGCTGGGCGTTGGAGGGAGCGGCCGAAGTCGAAGAGATCCGGCTGTTGGACCGCGCCTTTTGGGGGACGGCGGACGAGCAGGCGCGGCTGGCGGCGCCGGTGCGGGAGGGGATGTTGATCCCCGCCCAGCCGGGACGGGAGTTCCGCCACACCTTCGACACCTACGCTTACGAAGGCTGCCACATGGCCATGCTGGGGATGTTGCGGGCCGGGGCGGCGTTGTTGCTCAGTTGGGACGATCCGTACGTGGCGGCCGAGGTGATCAACCGTCCGGGACCCGGGGGCCAAACCGTCCTTGCGCCCTCGCTGGTCTTGCGGAAGAGCGCCCGCCGGGTGCGGGTCACCCTGGTTGGCCGCGGCGATCACGTCGCCCTGGCAAAGGCCTACCGCCAAGTGGCGCGCGAGCGGGGCTGGTTCGTGCCGTGGAGCGAGAAGCTGAAGGAGAACCCGGGTCGGAGCCGGCTGTTCGGAGCGATCAACTTCAAGCTCTGGAGCCTCCTGGACCGCCGGATGAGCGAGGACAGCCGGACCGAGCTTTCCGTGCGGGTGAACTGGACCTTCGACGAAGCCGCCCGGGTCGCCGAACACCTGCGGCGTGATCTGGGGCTGGAGAAGGTGTTGTTCCTGATGGGCGGCTGGATCCGGCGCGGCTACGACAATCAGCATCCGGACATCCTGCCGGCCGCGCCCGAGTGCGGCGGCAACGAGGGCTTGGCCGATTGCGCCCGCCGCGTCCGCAGGCTCGGGTTTCTGCTCGGCCTCCACGACAACTACCAGGACATGTACCGCGACGCGCCCTCGTGGGATCCGCGGTATCTGATGAAACGTCCCGACGGTTCCTTGGCGAAGGGCGGCCATTGGGCCGGCGGCCGCGCGTACCTGACCTGTTCCCGGATGGCCGTCGAGCTGGCCCGCCGTCCGCAAAACCTCCCCGCCGTGTTCGAGCTGACCCATGCCGACGCCTATTTCATCGACACCACCTACGCCGCCGGACTGCAGGAGTGTTTCGATCCGGAGCATCCGTTGACGCGCGCCGATGACATGCATTGGAAACAGGTCCTCTCGGATTATGCGCGCGGGTTGTTCGGCATCTTCGGCAGCGAATGCGGCCGGGAATGGGCGATCCCGCACAGCGACTTTTTCGAGGGGCTGGCCGGGGTGCGCGGCGACTTTTACCACAACCGCAACCTGCTGGCGGAGGTGGGGGGCATTCCCGTGCCGTTGTTCGAGCTGGTCTATCACGAATGCATCGCCATTTACGGCAAGTACGGCTACGACCCCTTCGAGGCGGCGCCCTACCTGCTCCAACACGCCCTCTACGGCCGCACGTTGCATCATCACAACGTGCCGCCCCACTTGTACTGGCAGACATCGGCGCCGGAGGATCGGCTGGCCGTCCGACCGCTCCCGCCTGAAGCCCGGCCTCTGGGCCCGGACCATTTCCGGTTCGCTTGGCGCTGGCGGGTGGATCGGCCGCCCGCCGGCGACTGGCGGGTGTTCGTCCATTTCACCGACGCGGCGGGGACGATCCGGTTCCAAAACGATCACGAGCCGGCGACCCCCACCTCGCGCTGGCAGCCGGGCGTCGTGGCTTCAGGCACGTTCGAAGTGCGCGTCCCGCCCGGAACCACCGGACCGGTCGAGGTCCGGGTGGGGCTGTATCAGCCGGCGTCGGGAACGCGGGCCCGGTTGGCGGCGCCGGACGACGGCGAACGGCGGGTTCGCTTGGGCCGGCTGATCCGGGAAGGGGCGCGGTGGCGTTTCGAACCGGCCCCTGAACCGGCCGCGACGGAGCCGGCGGACCGCGGTTGCTTCGTTCGGGGCGACGGCGGTTGGACCGAGGGGCTCCATCCCTACGACCGTTTCGTAAAAAACGCCTACGAGGTCCTCTCGCCGTTGAACGAGCTGACCTCGCTGTTGCCGCTGACCAGCCACCGGTTTGTCACCGACGACCGCACGGTGCAGGAGAGCGTTTTCGGCGAGGGAACCGCCGCTGTCCGGGTGACGGTGAACTTCGGGCCGGCGCCGTGGACCGTGAAGTCGGCCCGCGGCGGCCGGGTGGTGTTGCCGGCCATGGGGTTGTTGATCGAAGCGCCGACCTTTGCCGCCTTCCACGCGACGGAGTGGAACGGCCGCCGCTACGAGGCGCCCGTGCTGTTCACCATCCGAAGCCGGGACGGCCGGCCGCTGGACGCGGCGGAACGGGTGCGCGTTTACCACGGCTTCGGCGATCCGCGCTTGCGGCTGCCCGGCGGACGCGAGGTCGAGGTCGCGCGGGAAGCGGTCGTCCGCGTTCGAAGCGACGGAGCCCGGGAGTGAAGCCGCGCGACGGGGTGTGGGCGGGCGACCAACCCGCGGCAAGGCCGCGACGAATCAATGGGCGCGCGGGGACGGGGCTGCGTTGGCCTGGCCGTGCTGGCGTTCGCGGATGAACCGGTGCAGGTCGGCCAGGCGGTCGGTGTTGATCCAATCCACCCCCGCATCCCAGAGCACCTGCCAGGCGATGGGGTGGTCCGGCACGCCCCAGAAACGGACCCGGCGGCCTTGGGCGTGGGCTTGTTCGACGAACCGCCGCAGCCGTTCGGCTTCGTCGGGCGGGAAGGGGCCGTTGGCCCGCCAGCGGAAAAGGCGTCCCCACGATTCGCTGATCCACGGCACCAGGCTCACCGGCGGATTGGCCTCCAGGTCCGGCGGCCGGCCGTCGATGGCCGCGAGACGGACGCGTTCCTTCGCCAACAGCGCGCGCGGGGAGTTGCCGCTGAGGATGATGGTCAGGGCGTTGGTTTGGATCCGGTCACCCGGGCCGAACCGCGTGCAGATCCCCTCGTAGCGGCGCAGCAGTTCGCGCAGCACCGGCCAGGTCGTTTCGGCGTCCGACTTGAAATCGATCAACAGGAAGAACTCCGGCGCATCCGGATGGACCCGTCCCCCGTGGGCGAGAATGCGCTCTCGCAGGGGCGCGAGGTAGAGGCTTTCGAGCGTCCGATCCGGCCGCGTTTGCCGGCGGTCGTGTGCCACCAGCAATTGGCCATCCACCAGGTGGATGTCCGCTTCCACACTGCCGAACCCCTGCTCCAAGGCGTCCAAGAGCGGCCGCGGATGCTCGTAGTCGTTGTGGGCATGAGCACGGGGCAGGAGGCCGATGTCCGGCGGATCGGCGGCCAACGCCGCCGGCGCCAGGCTGAGGACCAGCAGCGCGATCCGGCGGATCCGGCCCGCCAACTTGGCGGGAAGGGCCGAAAGCCTCGGGCGGGTGGTTCGTTGCATGTCGGGGGCGAGGGTGGCACAGGCTCGGGCAAAACGAAAGCCGGACGGCCCGTGATCGCGGCGCCGTCCGGCTGCGGGAACGGTCACCGGTTCAGCCGGCCACGTCGTAGCAGAGCAGGATGTCCTGGTCGCGCAGGTAGAGTTTGCCGTCGAGGACGACCGGATGAGGCCA
>RFJD01000289.1 GCA_003695015.1 Verrucomicrobiota bacterium
AAGGCTTCCAGGCGGAGGCGCGAGGCTTGGCGCCGTTCCTCCAGCTCCATCCTCGAGACCTCCAGCGTTTGGTCCGCGTTGACCATGGTCTTGGCGACCTTGGCGCGGGCTTCGGCCAGCCGGTGTTCGTAATCCGCCTTGGTCAGGGCGTGTTGCCACGCCGCCTGTTCCGCCTCCCGGCGGGCGGCTTGGATCTCGGCTTCCCACTGAAGGCGCTGTCGCTCCAGCTCGGCCTTTGCCTGTTCAAGTCGCAGGCTCTGCTCGAGTTCCAGCATCTGGCGCTGGTGGCGGCGGGCCGATTCGGAAAGCGCGCTGTCGTTCTCCAACTGCCGCAGCCGCTCGGCGTGGGTCAGTTCGATCTCCCGGCGCTTCCGCTCGGCTTCCGTACGGGCCTGCAACTCGCGCAGTTCGGCCTCGCGTTCCCGCTGCCGCGCCGCTTCCAACCGTTCCAGTTCCCGCGCGCGCTCCCGTTCCGCCGCCGCCCGGGCTTCTTCGGCGTTCTCCCATGCCACCGCGTCCCAATCGACCTCCAAACCGGCCTGCGCCAGGCGCTCGTTGCACCACGAGGTCCAGACCGACGCCGGCAGGACGTCCTGGTCCCGAAACTCTTCGGGGGTGAACCCGGCGGCCGACTCCCGCACCCAATCGCGGACCGCCGGCCCCAACTCCCGGACAATCCACGACGCCAGCAAATCCGCCGTCAAAGGGCTCCCCGCGGACACCAAACGCGCCCCACAAGCGCGGAGGAAGCGAATCGGATCGCCGACGCGCACCCGGCCGACCAGGTGGGCATCCCAACCCGGCGAGCCGTCCGTGCCCAACACCCGCGCCAAACCGAGCGCCAACGACACCGGCCCCCGCTCCACCCGGAGGAACTCGACCGGGTGCTCGGCGGTCATTTCCTTCCCTTGGCGCTCCGGAGGGATCACCTGCCATTCCTCCCGGGAAGGGGCCGTCAGGGTGCGACTCACCAACCATGCCGCAGCCCCCGCCACCGGCGCCTTGACCGTCTGGCGCCCGAGCCACCACTGCCGTCGCGGCACCCCGGTCTCCAACACTTCGGCCACGACCTGTTCCATTGCCTTGGATCGCGTGCTCGTTGCCATGTTCACCAATGGTTAAGCCGGAAGGTGAAAACCGATTCAGCTCCGGCCGCCAAGCTGGCTCACGCCAAACCGCTGCCGGGCGAATCGCTCGTACTGCCGCATCAAGGCGGGGGTCGCCGACGAAGGAATCGTCCGCATGGCTTGTTCGACATCGGCCCACGTCAGTTCATCCCGGCCCCCGGCCAGCGCCCGGCGGAAGCCGGCCCGCTTGGCGCTTTGGACGACACCCACGATGTCCGCGCCCACGTAACCCTCCAAGCGGGCGGCCAGCTTGGCGGGTGTCAGGTCCGGCTCACACCGAACCCCCTCGAGATGGCGGCGGATGATGAACTCCCGGGCCGTCTGGTCCGGCAGGCCGACGAAGATCTTTTCGTCGAACCGGCCGGTGCGGAACACCGCCTCGTCGATTTCCCAAGGCCGATTGGTGGCCCCCAGCAACAGGAGGGTGTTGTTCGATTCGGTGAATCCGCCGATCTCGTTGAGGAACTGGACGACCAGCCGGTTGTCCACCACCGACTGGCCGCCGCGACGCGGCAGGAGGCCGTCCAGGTCGTCGAGGAACAACACGCTCACGGGCCGCGAGCGGGCCGCCTGGATCAGCCGGCGGAGCCGCTGCTCGGATTCGCCGTGCCACTTCGAGCGGATCTCGGCGCCGGTGGCGAAGAAGAAGTCCGCCTCCAGCTCACCCGCCACGGCGCGCGCGAGGGTGGTCTTGCCGTTGCCCGGGGGCCCATAGAGCAGGATGCCGCCGCCGGGCCGGATGCCCCATTGACGGGCCTTGTCGGGATGGCGCAGCGGCTCGATGACCATTTCCGCCAACTTGGCCTTGACCTCCTCGAGGCCGGCGACATCGCCCAGCCGCAGCGTCGGTTTTTCTTTGACCAACCAGTCCTCCGCGGCGTCGCCGGCGGCCTCCGGCCCCGGCTCGAGGGAGCTTCCACCCCGCTGTTGTTGGACGGCCGCCGCCTTGCGCTGCAGCTCCTCGGCCATCCCCACCAGTTCCCGCGCCTCCACCAGATGGGTGCGGCGAATGCGCCCCTCGGTCCGTTCCGCCAGTTTCAGGGCGAACTCGGCGGCCTTGGCCAGATGGAACGCCGCCTGCCGCCATTCGCCCCGATCCAGCGCCCGCTCCGCGTTGGCGGCATGCTCCTGTTTCTTGTCGGAGTAGAAGCTCATGACCCCTTCCCCTCGATGACATTGCGAACCCGGGCGCGCAGGCGGGCCACCTCGTCCGCCTCCGCCTGACCGTCAGCCGCTCCCGGTTCGGTCCGCGCGGGAACCCGGCCTTCCTTCTCGGCGGCGATCTCGTCCTCGAGGCTGCTCATCAACTCCTCGATGGACGCCACGTCGCCGGCGCCTTCGGCGGATGCCTCGGCCAGTTCCTGGTCATGCACCCGCTCCCAGATGCGCTCCACGTCCGCCTGTTCACCAAGGCGGTCCCGCACTTCATCCAAGACGTCGGCAACCACCTCGGGATCGATCTCGATGACGGTGTTGATGGCCTGCAGGGCCGAGGCGAACTCCTGGTCGGTCTTGGCCATCTCCAGCTTGGTCAGGAAATGCTCGAACACCCACCGTTTCTGTTCCAACCGTCCCATGATGATCTCGACGGCGCGCACCGACTGCAGAGCCCGTTGAGCGGCGGGCTTGCGACCCTCCTTGAGGTATTCCCGGGCCTCCCCATAGGCGCGGTCCCGTTCCTCCTTCAACTTCTTGATCCGGGTCTTGACCGCCTCGATCGCGTTTTCCGCCTCCCGGAAGGCCTTCCGGCGTTTCCTGGCGCGTTCGCGCCGCCGTTCATCGGGGGTCTTGAACAGGTCTTTGAGTCCCATGGTTGATCCTTTCTTTTCCGAGGTTTGGTTTGGATGATGGTTCAAAGGTGCGAATCCCGAAGTGCCTCAGTAGTCCCCCTCCGTTTCCAATTTGCGGAGGCGCTCGGCGGTCTGCGGGCTGAGCCCCGGGGTTTCAGCCTGTTGGGTCTCCGAGGCTTGCAGTTTCTCTTCCAAGGCCACGCTGTCCGGTTCCGGCGGGGCGTAGGTCACCGCGTCCACTTCCTTCAACGCTTGGTCCGCTTGGCGGATCTCGTTGTAGGTCTCCTCCAAGGACAACCCCAGATCGTCCAAGGTCTCGTCGCTGAGGTTGCCCGCCCGGGCGTGTTCCAGTTTGGCCACGTGTTCGAGTGCCTTGCGGTAGGTCTCGATGTTCCGCTGGATGATCGCCTCGCGATCCCGCTTCCAATCGATCTCCCGAAAGGCAGCCTCGATCTGCCGCCCCACCATGGCCTTGACCGGGCCGTGGGAGCGTTCGTACTCCGCCTTGAGCGACCGGATGCGCCGTTCGATCTGCCGGATCTCCTCCTTGAGCGCCTCGAGCCGGTCTTGGTTGTCCGCCACGCCGCGCTTACACTGATCGCGCAACAGGCCGAGCCGCCTGGCCTGACCGGTGGTCAGCCCCATCCATTCGGCGAGGCGCCGCATCAGCATCGCGATGAGTTCCGCAAACTTTCTCATGGGGTCACCTTTCTTCCGTTTGAAGCATCACTTGGCGAAAAAGGGATCGGGTGGCTCTCACGCCATCGTCCGGAGCACCTGGGTCATCACCGTCACGTTGTACAACAACGCCAAACCCAGCAGCCCGAGAAAAACCAGACCGGCCGTCAGCGAGGCGAACGACGCCCCCACCAGCAAGGCGGCCAGCAGACCGTCCACCGTCGTGTAGATGGCCAGGGCACAGAAGTTGGCCCAGTTGGACTCCCTCATCAGAACCTGCCGGATGAACGTCACGGTCAGGATGGGCAGCAACAACACCGCCAGCGCCCAGCCCAACAACCGTTGGGTGGGATTGAGCCCGGGCAACTCCTCCCCCAACCCCGCCGCACCGCCGAAGATCGCCGTCTGTTTGGTTTCGTAGATCTTCTCGAAACGAACGCCCTCATCCGCCACCCCCGCCAGGGTCACACGCAACCGGCAGAGACTCTGGCCATCCAACGACTCCAAGGCGATCACCTCGCCGCAGAGCACGGCATCCGCCCCGCGCCGACGCGCCCTCGCCAGTTGCTGATCCAGCGGCTCCGCCGGTCCCGGCGAAAGGTTCAGTTTCCAACGCACCTTCTCGGCCAAGGACCGGTCGGCCACATCGAAAAGGCCGGTCTGTTCGAGGCGTTCCCGCAGGAACTCGGTCACGTAACCGGTGGTGTCATTGATGAAAGGCGCCACCACCAAGCGGCGCATCCCCCCCCGCGCCCGATGAAGATCGCGCAACACCTCCGGAAGCAGCGCCTGGACCACCTGTCGCCGTTCCGGGCTCAAGCGAGGCCGGCGCGGGCCAAACTCCCGCCACAACCAGCCGGCCGCCCATCCAAAAGCAGCCAAGAGGAAAACACCCCAGAGCGTGATCCAGAAGGGACGGCACGTACCGGCCCACCAAAGGGATCTCACCAAGATGGAGCGGGAGGAACGCATGGCTCGTTGTTTATTATTCGCAGTTTGGGTTGCCTGCATGGCGGTCCTTTTCTCCGACCAACCCGGAATTCACTCCGGTTGCCGGACCAGACAGGAAACAGAGACTGCGGCTCGTTCTTTCCATGTCTGCCCTCTCTTAGGGTGAATCCCGGGAATCGATTCACCGCCGGTCGCGGTTGGTTTGGGAAAGCTCGACCCGCCACCATGGCCGCCTTGTGACACCCCGAGACCCCGGCTTGCCCGGGCTTCGCAAAAGAGAGCCGGACGCTGCTCAGGCGCCTGTTTCACGCCTCGGCGACTTCCTCCTCCGCGGCTTGGTTGATCCGCGCTTGGACGAGGCTCCCGACATACACGATGAGGAGGAAAACCAACCATGAGGCCGTGCGCCACCATCCGGGGCCGTGAAAATGTTGCTCGGCGAGCCATGCCAGCCGGGTGAACAGCAAGGCCACCGCCAGCGCCGTCAAGCGGACCAGATGGCGCCGGATCCAACCGCCTTTCACACCCGGCCGGCGCACGGTGACCGGCAAGCCGGGCGCCTCCCGGATCGCCAGCTCGCCCCGCGAGTTGTAGTGCAAGCGGAACCGCCCCTTGCCCCTGGCCTGCAAGGCAACAAAAAACGCCTCCACCAGCCCCGGGGGCATGCCCAGGAATCCGGCCACCTTCCCCACCGTGACGCTCCCCGGCAGCTCGCCCAGCCGCCCGATCGCCGCCTCCACACGACGGCGCATCCCATCCCACGGTTCGGGCACGGCCAGGGCCAAGGTGCGCACTTCACGACGTTGCCTCCAGCACCGCGGCCATCGAACCAGCCATTCCCCCTGCCCGTCGGCCCCGCGGTCGCCCGCCGATCGCCATTCCGAGAGAATCAAGTCGCCGCGCGCTTTCCCGGCATCCATGAGTTCCGAGGAAAAACCGGTCGCCGACCCGATGGTATAAATCACCCGGTCCGGCTTCCGCCCTTGGTCCATGCACTTCGCGACCAACCTCTCCAATGCCTCGAACCAGCGGGCCGAAACCGGCTCCCAAACCGGCTCCCGGTCGCGGCGAAGCCGCAGCGGAGTCACGAACGCAGCCACCACCCAGATGAGACGGCGACCACGACGCCAGGCATGCACCTGCACGCTGTTGGCCGCGGCGATCCTGTCGAGCCACGACCGCGGCCAAGCCAGTTCCGGCGGCCCGCCCGCCAGTTGCGGCAGGGTTGCCAGCCATTCGTCGGTGAGATCGGCCACCTGTGCGCAACCCCGGATGCGTGGCTCCCATTCCCAAGGGACCCACCGCAGCCAGGCCGGCGGCCGGGCATAGGGAAACGGCGCCCCCACGGCATGTTGCAGATTCTCACGCACGCCGCGCACGAACGACTCGCGCGCAACCTGGAATGGCTCGAACCGGCGAACCGCCTCGCCCGCGTCCAGATCGCCCTCCACGAACCACCGACGACGACGGCTCTCGTCGGTCCACGTGCAGTCCCGTTCCCAGAACATCCGCCGGTTGGCGGGGGTGTCGCGCTTGAAACAGGCCGGGTTGGCCGGATCCACGATCACCGCCGTCCGGGCCGGAACCAGCACTTGGTCGGCATCCCTTGCCGGCAGGTCCAAGACCCGGGTGTAAACCAGCCCGAACGCCGGGTCGGTGGGCGCCCTCACCGCGGGCATGGCCGCACGACGGGCGTGTGGTTTCGGCTCCGCCCCGACCGGCCCGGTGAAGGCGCCCACCACACCGACGCTGAGGTAGGCGTAAGGCAGGAGGGCGTGCCCGGCCCCCTCCGGATTCTCCGCCGCCCATCGGCCGCCCCAACTGTTGCGGAGGATGAAGTACCCTCCTCCGGGCACGCTCTCATCGTCCACATACCCCACCACACACATGGCATGGGCGCCCACGGGAAGCTCGCCCGGAAACGGCAGGGTGATCTTGCCGGTCCGATGCGTTTCGGCGGAGCGGTACCAACTGTTGAACACCAGGAGCCCGATGACCACCGGCATGCCCGGCGTCCCTTCGCCGCCCGCCAAGACCCGTTTGTAGTGCTCGACCACGCTCTCCGCGACCACCCGGCAATAAGGCGTGCGATGCTCGCGTGCCTCCGCCACGGCTGTTGGTGGGGGCGGGCCCTGTCCTTCGTTGCCGGGGATGTTCCGGTTCACATACGGCCAGGTTCGGTTCAGACAACAGCCGTGCAGCTCGAGAGCGCCGGCGGCGGCATGCAGGTAGGTTCCCGCTTCTTCCACGCCATCCAACTGCTTGCATGCCCAATAAAGAAACTGCTCGGAGAAACGCTCGCGGGACTTCTCGATATACTCCTTGAGCGCCACCGTGGCAAAAGCGACGCAGGTTGGCCGCTCCCCTTGATCCCGAACCGGCGGCAACCGGTCCGTCAAACGAATCGCCTCGGGCAGCCCGTCCGCTTCCATCCCGACCGAACCGAAACCGCCTCCCTCCCGGGAACCTCCCCGTCGCCGGAAGCGTTCCCAACGCTCGGGATCGACCAGACAACCCAGGGGCCCGCCGGAAGGCGCCTGTTCGATGGCGGCTCGTCGGTCCGGTTGGATCACCCCCAACAGGCTGGACATCAACGCACGCCTGCGAGGCTCACCATGCTCCCGTTGATCACCCTCACCCGAGGCCCAGCCCGCCAAGGCGGCGGCCGCCTCCTCGGCGGTTTCCAGCCATCGACTTTCCAGCAGCCGCCGGTCCTCGATCGCCAACCCGGCCACCTGACTCAATGGCGTGCCATTCAACCCGCGGTCCATGAACACACCCCCACACTGTTTGCGGGAAACCACTCAGCGGTGTGGTTCCCCATCTTCACCTTGTGGCTCGACATCGTCCGGAGAAGGAGACTTCCCGGCCGGGGCTCCACCGGCCTCCGGCTTGGTCAGCAACCCCATGGCTCCGCCTTGCGCGGTCTTCTTCAAAGCCGCAGCCGTCTCCGGCCTCAGTTGGTCCCGGAGCCGGTTCAACAACGCCTCCAGCTCCCCCGGCTCCAATTGGAGGATCCGGCACAGTCCATCCCGGCCTTCGGGAGTGGCGGCGGCACCCAAGACCTGCTCCACCGTCGTGAACCACCGGGAGCCAAGCCGCCGGAGCATCTCCGGGGACAACCCGACCGCCTCCGTGAGCGGACGTCCCGGGACGCGTTTGCTGTGCTGTGGTTTCGCCATCGCTCGTGGTCTTGGTACGAGCGAAATCGACAAATCATTCCCCCGCCCCGCCGATCCAGCGAGATGTTGTCGGCGACGCACTCACGGCAAAATGCCTGCTTTCCGCACGGTCGAGCGGTGCTCTTTGGTTGTAACGTGCAACATATAAACACGCTTGATCGACCCGCCTTCAGCGAGGAATGACCTGGGCTGATATACAGTGGCCGTCCGCCGGCAAGGGACGTGACGTTTGCCCCGTGCAATGGCTTGCGCTCGCTGTCCGTCTTGCTACCATCACGCCGCATCTCAGCCAAAGCTCGGTCAATACATTTGACGCCACCGCGATGGGGCATGGGCGCGAGCGGTATGACCACGGGAGTCGATGCCATGCCTGACGAGCACGACGCAGTCGAGACTTCGCAGCCCGGACCGGACGCACGGGCGCGGGAACAGCAAGCGGAACAGGCACTCTTGGAGGAGTATCTGGCCGACGGCAGCACCGCCCAGCGGCGGGAAGCGATTCAAGCGCTCTTCTGGGGCCGGTGGCATGCGGCCGTCAGGCGGATCGCCCAACGTCAGTTCGCCATCCGGTTCCCCCAGCACCCGTTGGATTCGCCCGAATGTGAAAGCGTCATCGACGCCGCGATGGTGGTGCTTCTGGATCCGAATGAATTCGCCGCCCTGGCCCGGAAACATCAGCCCGACAAAGGACGCCCGTTTCGCCGGTTTCTTTTGCAGCAGGCGGAATGGCGGTCCCGCGACAAGGTGGACCAACTGGCCCGCAGCGGGCTTCCCTCCCACAGGAAAGTCCCGGTGGAAGACCAACGCCTGCCCGTCCCCACACAGGACACCGCCGCCGGGCCGTCCTCGAAATGGCAACAGCGCCTGAACGCCTGCCTCGCTCATGTCCGCAACCCGGAAGCCCGGACCGCCTTTGAACTTCGTTACATGGCTTACCTGAATCCGGCGCACTTTTCCCGAACCACCAAGGACCGTTTGGGGCCGCAGACTCTGGCGCGCCTGCAGGAGGAATTCGACACCGCTCAAGACGAGCTCCACCGGCTGGAGACCGAAGAGTTGCCCGAGGCGCACGCGCGCCTCTTGGTCAGCCACCGGCAACTCCAGGAATGCCGCCAAGAATGGGAACAAGCCGGCCGGCCCGACGGCATCGAGCAACGAGACATTCAGGAGGCCCTGGCCCTGGGGTTGGCCGAGCTGGAAGCTCTTGCCCGGCAGGCCCAAGAGGCCGGCAACGAGCCCGAACGAGCGCGACGGCGGTGGCAACTCGCCTACAAACGCCACGAACAGGCCCGGCGTCGGGTCGAGGTTCTCAAAGACCGGCGCGCCCGCTATCAACAACTCCGTTCCCCGTGGGTCCGGAGCGAGGCTGCCATCGCCGGGCTCATGGGGCTGAGTCAGCCGACCGTCCACCGCCGGCTCGTCGAGGCTCTGGGCGATCTGAGGCGTCACTCCCATGCCCAATCGGCGGGTTCAGGCTCCGGGGAAGAATGATTCCCGGCGATTGCTCCTAGGAAAGACGTGGAGAGGCGGAGCAGGTCCGCCGCCAACGTCGAGGCAACATGCAATCGAACCACGCAAACGCGAACAACGAAAACGAGCGGGCCCTGCGGCGGCTGGAGGAAGAGGTGTTCGGTCTTCCCGCCATCCCGGAGGTGCCGGAAAACCTTTTGCGCGACTACCTGGCAGGACGGCTATCCTTGGAGGAGGAAAACCGGGTCATCGACCTGCTGGCGGCCAACCCCGCCGCCCAACAGACCCTGGCCCGCCTCCGCCAGGAATGGGGCAGCCCGGCGCAGGAAGACGATCCCTCACCCGCTTCCGAGCTGGCGGCCGACTCACGGACCGACGATTTCCTCGCCGCCAAGCTCGATTGGATGCTCCGGCGTCTCGGGATGGCCAAGGAGGCTCTGGTGCTGGCCGTAAGGGAAGTCGAGGCCGGCTGGCGGCTGCTGAGCCAGGGACCGGCCTGGGTTCAACGCGCGCTCACCCCGTTGACGCTGGATGCCACCGCCACGGCTCCCGCCGGTCCGGCCGACCAAGTGGTGGAACTTGTTCACCCGGACCAGACGACGGTCCGTCTGGTGCGCGTTCCCGGCAGCGGTCCCACTTGCATGGTGACCCTGCCAGACAAGTCGCTTGCCGGCGAAGTCGTCCTGGAAAGGCTCCAAACCACCAGCCCCACGCCCCGCTTCCGACCGGCCGACATGCCGCGGCTCATGCGGGAGGGCACGGTCGTGTTTCCCGACTGTCCGCGGGGAGTGTTGCGGTTTCGCCTGCCGGATCAACGAACCCTTCACCTCGTCATCTTCGAAGAGTGAGCCATGCGGACGAGCCACGCCATGGACACGCTGGTGATCTCCTGTCAGGTGGACGGCGGGGAGGTCCACGTGGCGGCGCGCCTGGCGCCGAACCGCGGCGCTCCGTGGTCGTTCCCGCAATTCCCGCGTCAGACCACGGTGCAGCGCCTGGTCGAAACCGCCGAAGTGCTCACCACCGCCCTCCGTGAAGCAGTGCTGGCGGTGAGCCGCTTGGATCCTCCCGCCGATCTGCAGCTCGCCTCGACCTGCCTCCGGGGGCTGCGCCAGGCCGGAAGCCGCCTGACGGAAACCCTGCTGCCGCCGCCCGTCGCAGAATGGCTCGCCGCCAACGGCAGCGGTCACGTGATCTTCGAATGTGATCCCCGGCTCAACGGGGTTCCCTTCCATCTGTTGGTCGTCGAACGCGACTTTCTGGGGTTCCAGTGTGCGGTGGGCAAACAACTCTGGACGCCCGGCGCCGCCCAACGGACCGGGCGTCCAGCACGCCCCCTGCCCTGGCGAACCGCCCACGTCGTGGATCCCGGCAACCTGCTTCCGGAAGCAGCGGTCAGCGAGTTCGCCTTTCCGGAGGTCGGCAACGAACCGAACCCGCCCGTGTTCCGGGTCGGGGCCATGCTCCGCTCGCGCCCGGTGACCAAGGAGCAGGTTCAAACGCTGTTGCGCGAGTCGGACGCCTTCAACTTCTTCGGCCATCATCGTCACGAACCCGGCCGACCGGAGACTGACGGTTGGGTTCTGGGACCAGAACCCGACGAGGTGTTCACCGCCGGGGATTTTCTGGCGGCGTTTCCCCCGGGCTCCCGCCCGCCGGCCCTGCTGGTGGCGGCCGCCTGCGATTCCGGCACCACCAGCATGTGGGAGGAAGACTGGCCGGAGACCCGGCGCGTCCACGGCCTGGCCGATGCCGCCAGCCGTGCCGGCGTGGATCACTTCGTGGGGAGCATGGTCGCCCTGCCCGGCAAACGAACGGGGAGACTTTTCGCGCCCTTCTATGCCGCACTCATCGGGGGACGCAGCTTGGGGGACGCCTTGCGGCACGCCCGCCGGGCTTTCCGGGACAACCCGGACGACCCCGATGATCCGGGCACATTGTTCGGGCTGCCTTTCGTGCTGTACGGCGACCCCACCGCCGGGGTGGTGTGTGCGGAAGGACACCCGGTCAGCGACCAAACCGCCCGCTTTTGCGAAGCGCCGGTCGGACACGGCTTCTGTGGACGCCTCGTTTGCGAATCGGATTCGGGGTTCCCCGGACGCCGCTGCGCCGCCCACCGGGTGCAGCGTCGTTGCTCCGCCGGCCATCCGCTGGACGACACCACCCAAGTGGTGCGCTGCAGCCATCACGAGCTCGGCGGGACGCCTTGCGGGAACCTGGTTTGCGAACGATGCAGCGGGTGGAGTCGGGCCTTGTGCCACGAACATTGCAGTCACGAAGGGCGGCCGATCCTGGCCGGCACCGGCCGGCTTTGCCGGGACCCCCAGCGACGGCATCCGGAGGAGAAACGATCCATTGCGCCCGGTGAAAGCGGGTACCTCCAAGGCCTGTGCCGGGAATGTCTCGAAGCGGCTTCGACCGCGGCCGCCCCCCTGTCCAAGAAACCATGAACCACCCGTTCCCATGCCAGCCCTCATCGCCACTTCCCCTACGGTTTTGGATCCTTTCCGACCGGACGGTGAGCCGGGCCTGGCCGGCCTGCCTCCGGTCGGCGGCACGGGAGGTTTTGCCTTTCCACCCCTGGGTCCGGTTCATCTCATGAATCCAGCATCGCAACCCACGACTTCGAAACCTGCGAATTCGCTGACGCGCGACGTGTTGGTCGAGCTGCGTCGCCGGGTGGTGCCCGCCAACAGCCAGCGTCACGGGTTGGTCATCGGCATCGAGCGGTACCGGGACCGGCGCCTGAACCTCCGTTGCGCCAGGGCCGATGCCCGGCGCGTTTATGAGCTGATGATCGACCCCGAATGCGGGCTGTTCCCCAAGGAGAACGTCGAGCTGTTGCTGGACGAACAGGCAACCCGCCAAGCCATCTGGAAGGCGCTGGCCCGCCTGCGGCGCCAAGCGGGTCCCGAGGACACCGTCTGGATCTTCTACGCCGGCCACGGCGCTCCGGAGGGTGACAAAGTTTACTGGGTTTCCCACGATGCGGACGTGGATGACCTGTACGGCACGGGGCTGGCCAACTGCGAGCTGGACCGCGCCCTCAAGGACATCCGGGCGCGGCAACTCCTGGTGCTGGTGGATTGCTGCTACGCCGCGGCCACGGTGCATCAGCTCCATCCCACTCGCTTTGTGGTGCGACCGGACCAGATCCTGGCCAGTTGCCGCGGCCGGGGCCGCGTGGTCCTGGCGGCCACCGACGGACACGAACGCTCGGTGGAATTGAGCGAGGTCGGCCACGGCGCGTTCACCTGGTTTCTGACCCGCGGATTGCGGGGCGAGGCCGACCGGGACGGCAACGGTGTCGTGACGGCCGACGAACTGTGGGACTACCTCAGAGGCCGTGTGGAGGAGGCTTCCCAGCGGGCCGGCAACCCGCAAAGCCCGGTGCTCCTGGGCCAACTGACCCATGAGTTCGGCCTGAGCCTCAACCCCATGGCCACCCAGCGAAAACGCCGGATCGCCGAAGCGCTCCAAACCCGCATGGGCCTGGGCTCCGATCAGTTGAGCACGGACGAAGTCCGCTTCTGTCTCGAAGTCCTGGTGCACGGGGCGCGGTCAGAGGCGGAAAACGGCCTGCTCGGGGCTTTGAACCTGCTCGCCGACGCCCAAGTGCCGGTCCCCACCCTGCGCACCTTGGTCCAAATCGCACGGCAAGGTCGGACGGCGCCTTCACTCGTCACCGCGAAAGAAGACCCACCCCCGACCGAATCCAAAGACCGCCCCCAAGAATCTTCGGGCGCTCCGGCGGCCGGGAAGCCCGTCACCCCGCCGCCGAATCAAGCCGGCGTGGCAGCCGCCATCAGCATCGACTCGGACCGGTTCCCGGATGTGACGCTCGACGCCATGGACGCCCTCCGCGCCCGCCTGCAGGACGGCGTCGTCACGCATTTTCTCGGCCGCATCGTGGCCGAGCGGATTGCCGACTGGGAACGGGCCGCCCACTTGCGGCATCCCCACGGACAATGGCTGCTGGGCATCTGCCTGCTTCAAGGGCTCGGGCGGGACCCGCGTCCCCGCCAGGCGGTCTTGTGGCTTCAGAAAGCCGCCCAAGCCAACCATGCCCCGGCGCAATACGAGTTGGGGCGCTGTTACGAGCAAGGCGAAGGGGTGCCGCAGGACCACCAAGAGGCCATTCGGTGGTACACCCGCGCCGCCGAACAAGGAGACCCGGCCGCCCAGTACGCGTTGGGCGTGGCCCACCGGGCGGGCATCGGCGTCGCCCAAGACCACGCCAAAAGCGCCGAATGGTTCCGCCGAGCGGCGGAACAGGGGCACAAGGACGCCCAGTTCGCCCTGGCCGTCTGTTACGACGAAGGCCAGGGCGTTCCCCGCGACCCGGCTCAAGCGGTCCATTGGTACCGGCGGGCGGCCGAACAGGGGCACGCCCGCGCCCAGAACAATCTTGGCGCCTGCCATGCCCAGGGACAGGGCGTGCCCGCGGACCCCGTCGAAGCCTTCCGCTGGTACCGTCGGGCCGCCGAACAAGGCGACACCGCGGCGCAGTTCAACCTGGGGCTCTGCTACCGCAACGGCGACGGCGTCGAACGCGACCGCGCCCAGGCGGTGAAATGGTTCCGTTACGCCGCCGAACAGGGTGACAAGGATGCCGAGTACCACCTGGCCCTCGCCTACTTCAACGGGGAGGGTGTCCGGACGATCCCTTCCCTGGGCATGGAATGGCTGCAACGGGCCGCCCGCCACGGACACACCGGTGCTCAGTTCGAACTGGCACGCCGCTATCAACACGGCCGGGGCGTCGAGCCCGATCCGGCGGAGGCGGCGCGGTGGTTCCGCCGGGCCGCCGAACAGGGACACGCCGACGCGCAATTCACCCTCGGGCTTTGCTATCGCCACGGGAAAGGCATCCCCAAGGACCTGGCGGAAGCCGTCCGGTGGTTCCAGCAGGCGGCCGAGCAGGGGCACGTCGAGGCCCAATACCACCTGGCGGTCTGCCATCACCGGGGCGAAGGGGTGAAGCGCAGCCGCTCCCAAGCCGCGCAATGGTACCGCCGGGCGGCCAAGGCCGGCCACCTCCAAGCCAGAAAGGCGCTGCGATTCCGATGGTGGTGGTGAA
>RFJD01000290.1 GCA_003695015.1 Verrucomicrobiota bacterium
ATGCTGCAGGACAAGGACGTGTTCGTCCGCCGCTGCCGCGAGGGCTACGAGTTCTTCAAGAGCATGGCGCAGCGGCGCAAGGACCTGGCCATGGCCCGCTCCCAGGCGCCGGCCTGAACCGCCTGCCGCAAAACCGTCGCCAAACCGCCGCGTTCGGTCCATCTTCCCTCCGAACCCCGGATCCGGCCGTCCCGGAGCCGGGCCGGGCCACGGCATGCCGGTTCAGCCGGCCGTACGGACCATGGAACTGACGGTGCTCATGCCCTGCTTGAACGAGGCGGACACGGTGGCCCGCTGCGTGCGGGCGGCGCGTGAAACGCTCGAGCGGCTCGGCATCGAGGGAGAAGTGCTGGTGGCCGACAACGGCAGCACAGACGGCTCCGATCGTCTGGCCGCCGAAGCCGGCGCCCGCGTGATTCGCGTGGCCGAACGCGGTTATGGCAGCGCGCTAATGGCCGGGATCGCCGCCGCCAAGGGGCGGTTCGTGCTGATGGCCGATGCGGACGACAGCTACGACCTGACGGCCATGGAGCCGTTCATCCAGCGGTTGCGGGCGGGCGCGGACCTGGTGCAGGGATGCCGGCTGCCGGCCGGGGGCGGACGCATCCTGCCGGGGGCCATGCCGTGGCTGCACCGGTGGATCGGCAACCCGCTGTTCACCTGGCTCGGCCGGTGGTGGTTTCGCACGCCCGTCCACGACACCAACTGCGGCATGCGCGCATTTCGCAAGGAGCTGATCCAGCGACTGGACCTGCGCTGCACGGGCATGGAGTTCGCCAACGAAATGCTCATCAAGGCGGCCCTGCACGGAGCGCGGATCGAGGAGGTGCCCGTCACGCTGCGCCCGGACGGCCGACGCGCCCATCGGCCGCATTTGCGGACCTTTCGCGACGGCTGGCGGACGTTGCGGTTTTACCTGTTGTTCTCACCGCGGTGGCTGTTCCTGGCGCCGGGGGTGGGACTGCTGCTGGCTGCCTTGGGCGGCTGGCTGGCGGTCTTGGCGGGCGCGGAGATCGGCGGGCGACGCCTTGGGCTCAATGCCGCCATCGTCGCCAGCATGCTCGGAGTGGCCGGGTACCAGTCCGTGTTGTTCGCCCTGCTGACCAAGGCCTTCGCCATCAACGAAGGTCTTCTGCCCATGGACCGGCGGATGGCGCGGTTCTTCGAGGTGATGACCCTGGAACGGGGCCTGTTGGCGGGGGGCGCGGCTCTGACCCTCGGTTTGGGGCTGGTGGCCGCGGTGTTGTTCCGCTGGTTGCCCGAGGCATGGACCGCGACGACCGAACGCGCCGCGGCCCTGGTGGTGGTGGGCAGCACGGCGGGCGCCTTGGGCTTCCAGACCGTGCTCTTCAGCTTTTTCGCCAGCCTGCTGGGCATGAAACGGCGATGAGCGGCCAGCCGTCCCATCCGTTCGACCCCATCGCCCGGCAGTACGAGGCGGTGCTCGATCGCGCCCTGGCACCCACGGGAGAAGGCCGCGCGCATTTCGCCCAACGCCGGGTGGCCTTCCTGCGCGAGTGCCTGGAGCGGCTCGGCGCGCGGTGCCCGCGGGTCCTCGATTTCGGCTGCGGCGATGGCGCCACCGTGCCGCTGTTGGCAACGCTCCCGGGAGTCGAATCGGTCACCGGCGTCGATCCCTCGCCCGCCTCGCTCGCCGTGGCCAGGGAACGCCACGGGGGACCGGCACGCCGTTTCTTGAGCCCGGCCGAGGCGGAAACCGAATCGGCGGTGTTCGATCTGGTTTATACCAACGGCGTGTTCCACCACATCGAACCCGCCCAACGCCCGCCGACGTTGGCCTGGATTCGCGAGCGATTGAAGCCCGGCGGCTGGCTCGCCTTCTGGGAGAACAATCCGTGGAACCCGGGCGTCCGCTGGCTCATGCGCCGGACGCCCTTCGATGCCGACGCCCGTCCGCTGTCCGCCGCCGAGTCGCGACGCCTGATCCAAGCGGCCGGATTCCGGATCGAGCGAACGGACTTCTGGTTCCTGTTTCCGCGTGTCCTGCGGTGGCTGCGGTGGTTGGAACGTCCGCTGTCGCCTTGGCCCCTGGGCGGGCAATACCAGGTTCTGGCCCGGAAACCCTCCGGTGCGCGTTGAGCCCGCGGGGCCCGGGTGCGACCGCTCCCCACCTCCGCCCGCGGCTCAGATGCCCCGGAGAAACCGCACCTCTTCCCGCAGCCGCTCCAGCTCGGCGTACATCTCCGCGAACACCTTCAACGCCCGCATGTTCAAGCCCAGCGTCACCCGCCAGTGCTCCAAGCGGCGGATGCGCCGCAACGCGTCCACGTCGAACCGCCAGCCTTCGGCGTCCGGGTCGCCGGTCGGTTCGAGAAACCCGTGCCGGCAGTAGAGCAGGATCCGCCGGCGCGGCAGTTCGGCCAGCTCCGCCAGCACGTCCAGCGGGTAGCAGTCCGGCGCGTTGCTTTCCGGGAAGACCGGCAGATGGGAGGGCGAATCAGGTCGGCGTTTCATGGCTTGATGCTCCGGAGGTTCAGGCACGGCGGGGATCGAAGGTCGACACGGCCCGCAGGCGTTCCCACAATTTGCGTTCCTCGTCGGTGAGGGTCCGGGGCACCTGGACCCGCACCACGATGTACAGGTCGCCGGCAGGCTGCCCGCCGCCCGCCGGCAGGCCGCGGCCGCGCACCCGCAATTGCTGTCCGTTCTGGGTGCCGGGCGGGATGCGAACCGAAACCGGCCCGCTCAATGTGGGCACTTGGAGGGTGGTTCCCAACACGGCGTCCCACGGCGCGAGGTCCAGGTCGTGGTACAAGTCCCCACCCTGCACGCGGAAATCCGGATGCGCCGCCAGCCGGACGCGCAGGAAAAGATCGCCCGCCGGGCCCCCGCCTGCCCCCGGACCGCCCTTGCCGGGAACCCGGATGGTCTGGCCATCGCGCACCCCCACCGGGATGCGCACCTTGAACGAGTGCGTTTCCTGCCGGCCGGTGCGCGGGTCGGTTTGCTGGAGGCGGATCTCGCGGATCGAACCGTGCTGGACCTCGTCGAGGGTGACGAGGATGTCGCCCTCGATGTCCTGCCCGCGGCGGGCGCGGGTTCCGCGCGCGCCCATCCGGCCGGCGCCGCCCAAGTCGGCGCCGCCGAACAGGTCCTCGATCCCACCAAACCGGCCCCCGCCGAAGAACCGCTCGAAGAAGTCGCTGAAGCCGGTGCCGTCGAAATGGAACTCGGCCGACTGCCAGCCCGGCCCGCCGGCGGTTTGCCTCCAGCCGGGTGGCGGCTCGAACCCCGCCCCTTCCTTCCAGCGGGCGCCGAGCTGGTCGTATTTGCGGCGCTTCTCCGGATCGCTGAGCACTTCGTAGGCTTCGTTGATCTCCTTGAACTTCTCCTCCGCCTTTTTCTTGTTGCCGGCCACATCCGGGTGGTACTTCCGGGCCAGCTTCCGGAAGCCTTCTTGATGTCCTCCTCGGAAGCGTCCCGGGGCACCCCCAGGATCGCGTAATAGTCTTTGAACTGCACCGCCATGCCCGGAAGAAATACGGGTTGCCGGCGCTTTTGTCCAATGCAGGCCACCGGCAAGCGAGCCACTCCCCAGGCCGCCGGTCCGAAGGCTTTGACGCCACAGCCGCCCTGCCCCATCCTCGGGCCGTTCCATGAAAACGTTCCATGCTCGACATGCCCGACGGCCCGGCCGGCCCGCCTGCGGTCTTGCCCTCCTGATCGGCGCGGTCGCATTGCAGGCGGATCTCCCCCGCAACACCCCCGGCGATGCCATCCTGCGCCGCTACTTCGAAGCCGAAACCGCCGCCATCGCGCGGGACACGGCCGGGAAACTGCGGCTGCTTTGGATGCACAGCCCCGACAAACTGCGGCAGGAACTGCGCGACATGCTGGGCCTGCACCCCTGGCCGCCGCGGCGCCCGTTGCACGCCACGGTGACCGGCCGCATCGAGAAGGAGGATTTCGTCGTCGAAAAGCTCCACTTCCAATCCCTCCCCGGCCTGTACGTGACGGCAAACCTCTACCTTCCCAGGAAACTCGATGAACCGGTCCCGGGCGTCCTGTACCTTTGCGGCCACAGCCGTCAGGTGCGGGAGGGCGTCAGTTTCGGGAACAAGACCGGCTACCAACACCACGGGATCTGGTTCGCCCGCCACGGCTACGCCTGCCTGATGATCGACACGCTCCAGTTGGGCGAAATCCAGGGTGTCCATCACGGCACCCATCATCTCGGCCGCTGGTGGTGGAACACCCGAGGCTACACCCCCGCCGGGGTCGAAACGTGGAACGGCATCCGGGCCCTGGACTATCTGCAGTCCCGCCCGGAGGTGGATCCCGAGCGGCTCGGTGTCACCGGCCGGTCCGGCGGCGGCGCCTACACGTGGTTCGTCGCCGCGCTGGACGAACGGGTCAAGGTCGCCGCGCCGGTGGCCGGACTCACCGACCTGCGCAACCACATCGTGGACGGCGCCATCGAGGGCCACTGCGATTGCATGTTCTTCCTCAACACCCGCCGCTGGGACTTCCCGATCCTGGCCGCCCTCATCCTGCCCCGCCCGCTGCTGATCGCCAACAGCGACCAGGATCCCATCTTCCCCCTCGACGGCGTCCTGCGTGTCTTCTGGCAGGCGTGGCGGTTGCCGTCCAATCCGGAGCGGCTGGGGCTGGCCATCACCTCCGGTCCCCACAAGGACACCCCGGAACTCCAGCGCGCGGTGTTCGAGTGGTTCAACCGCTGGCTCCAAGCCAACTCCGCCCCGGTCGAGGACCTGCCGGAACCCCTGTTCGATCCGGCCGAACTGAGGGTCTTCGACCAACTGCCGGCGGACGAACGCAACACCACCATCGACCAGACCTTCGTCCCCCGGGCCACCATGCCGGAAGGGCCGTTGTCGCCGGCGGCGGAGCAACGGCGGCTCCGGGACTGGTTCAACGCGCTTCGTTCGGAACTGGCTCGCGGCTGGCCGGCCAAATCGCTCGTGGCCGGTCAGGCGCGCTCCGGCGAACTGCTGGGATGGGCGAAGGACCGCGGAGTCCTCCTCGGCTGGGTGCCCGTTCACGAAACCTTCCAAGTGCCGCTGCTGCAGCTCGACAGTGTCAAGCGGCTCCATACAAGGCTGCCCGACCGCGGTCTGGTGCTTCGGCCGGGCCCGATCCGGGTGGTGGTCTGCGACCAACCGGCATGGGAGCAATTGGGCCGTTGGTTGCGGGAACATTTGGAGCCCACGCCGAATGGCCTGTCGCGCCTGGACGCGTTGTTCTTGCCGCCGACCGGCGCTGAAGCCGAGCCGGAGACCGGTTGGCTCGAGACCCAGCTCGCCGCCGAGACCACGATCGCCTTCCTTGCGCCAAGGGGTGTTGGCCCCACGGCCTGGAGCGGGGACGAGCGAACCCGCGTCCACATCCGGCGGCGCTTCATGCTGTTGGGGCAAACGGTGGACAGCATGCGCGTCTGGGACATCACGCAGGCCCTGGAATGGCTCAAGGCAGGGCGGTTCTGGGACTGCGTCCTGGCTGCCCGCGGTCCCATGGCGATGGACACCCTGCTGGCCGCCCTGCTGGTCCCCAACACGCCCAACCTGGAACTCGATGACCTGCCGGCCAGTTGGGAGGAAGCGCCGGACTACATCGGTTTGGCGCGGCGGATCCCGTTCGAAGCCTTGGAACTCATGCTCCGCTGGCGCCAGGAAGCGACCCGGCCACGTTGACGCCCGCCGGCGCCTCCCGGCCGCCGTCCTCGCGCAATCGCCCTTGGGGGAAGGCCCGACTGGCGGTCCACCAGCGCTTCGCCCCATCCGGTGCCGAGCTTCGGAAGCGGCGCCAGCCTGCCACCCGGAACCGCCTCAGAGCAGCGTCTTCAAGTAGCGGATCGACCGCTCGGCCTGCTCGACCGTGCCGCACTCGACCGAGAACACGATGTCCTCGCGGGCCTGTTGGCGGACGATGGCGACGACTTTCTTCCAATCGAGGACGCCATCGCCACAGGCGCACCCCACCGGCGTGCCGGTGACCTTGCCGCGCTCGGCCTCGCCGTGCTCGACCGAGATGTCTTTGGCGTGGAGATGGACGAGCCGTTTGACCACCCGGCGCAGCCACTTGACCGGATCGTGGCCGCAAAGGAAGGCGTTGCCGGTGTCGAAGTTGATCCCGATCGCCGGGCTCTTGACCAGTTTGTAGATCCGGTTCAGCCCTTCGGGGGTCTTGCTGTACTGCTGGTGGCATTCCAGCCCGATCTTGATCCCACGCGGCTCGGCCACCTTGGCGGCCTCCATCAGCGTGTAACGCATCAGGACGAAGTCCTCCTCCTCGGTCGTCCACGGCTGTTTGGGCCCTTCGTCGGTGTTGACCACCGGCGCGCCGCACTCGGCGGCGAACCGGATGGCCTGTTTGAGGTACTCGACGCCGATCTCCGGCTTGGTCAACGGGGTGTGGGCCGAGAGCCCCGAGAGCTTCACGCCGTACTTCTCACAGGCCCGCTTGACCCGCAGGGGATCGTCCAGCATGGACACGCTGTGGAAGTAACCGGCCTCGCTGAGCAGCTCCCGCCCCCAGTGGACCATCGGCTCGACGTGCGTGTAACCGAGTTCGGCGGCTTTGGCGACGCCCCATTCGAACGGTTTGTCCGCATGCCGGACAAACTCCAGGTTGATGCCGAGGTGAATCTTGGCCATAGCTGATGCGGCGAACCTAGAAACCCTCGCCCAAGCCGTCAATCTTTCCCGCCGACCCGGCGGCTTTCCCGAGCCTCCAACCGCTCGCAGTTCCCCGAAAAAAAACGCCCGCGCACAAGCGCGGGCGCCGGCAACGAACCCTGGTCCGACGCGAGGTCAGTCGTTGCCTTGGCTCACAAGGAGTCCCGGACGATGCGAGGGGTGAGGAAGATGACCAGTTCCTTCTTCTGCGAGGCTTCGAACCGGCCTTGGAACAACTTACCCAGCAACGGAATATCGCCCACGATGGGAACCTTGCGCACGGTCCGGGTCTTGCTGTCCTGGATCAGGCCGCCCATCACGATGGTGCTGCCGTCGCGCACCCGGACGATGGTGGAGGCCTGCTTGATGTCGAGCACCGGCGCGGTGGTGGTCTGGCTGGGGGACAATTCGGTGTCCACCAAGCTCGTCAGCACCGGCGAAATGTCCAACGTGATCCAACCGTCGTCGGAGATCTGGGGGGTGATCGACAGAATCGTGCCGACGGTGATGGTGGTGACCTGGTCATCCTGCAGCACGGTTGTGCCCGAGGCGTTGACGCCCGGAACGAAGGTGCTGCGTTGGCTGAAGAACGGTGTCTCCGTGCCGACCTTGATCAGAGCGGTCTGGTTGTTGAGAGTGCGGATGCGCGGCTTGGAGATGACCCGCACCTCGCCCTGCTTTTGCAGGGCATCCAACACGGCGTTGACCTGGCCATCCTGGATACTCCAAATGCCGGTCACCCGCATGGAGGGTGGCGCAGGCGTCAGACCGCCAATCGGCGCATTCACGATGGTCGAGCTGCTTGGCATCAGTTGGGCTGAACCCGCTTGAGCGGCCAGGTTCCAGTCGATGCCCAATTGGTACTCGTCGCTGAGCATCACGTCATAGAGCCGGGCTTCGATGTCCACCTGCCGCTCGACGCCCTTCTCCAGGCTCTTGAGGTAGCTGGCCACCCGCTTCAGGGCCGAGGGCCGGTCGGTGATCTGGATCAGGCCGGCCGTCATGTTGATGGCCATGGTCTCCTTCCCCTTGTCGGTCAGGAGCTTCTCGAGCTCCTGCTGGAGTTCCTTCCAAAACTCCACCGGGTTGTCGGCGGTCAGGTTGATGGCGGAGCCGCCCTGGGTGCCGGAGCCCCCAAGGCCGCCGCCCATGCCGCCTCCACCGCCGCCCATGCCGCCACCCGCGCCGCCACGGCCGGAACTGCTGGCCGCCGAGAGCGAGGCGGCATTCTGACCGCGGCCCGTCCGGGACAACCGCAGGTAATCCACTTGGAACGTCTCGGTCTGATAGGCGCGCACGCGGATCAGGCCGTTGTCCTCCTCCCACGTGTAATCGTTCGCCTCCAAAAGGGCCCGCATCATCTGCTCCAACGGCAGGTCCGACACGTCCAAGGTCACCGTGCCCGTCACGTCGGCATCGGGCACGATGTTGAGTTTGTTGGCGCGGGCAAACATGGCCAGCGCCGTCTTGATCTCGGTGTTCACCGCGCGGAAGGAGTAGAGCTTCTTGCCCTCGACCTTTTGCAGGATCTCCTCCTCCTTCGCCTGAAGGGCCAATGCGGGCTTCTCAGGGGCAGCCGGCGCCGCCGGCTCAACCACCACCGGCTGCGGTTGCGGCCGGGGCGTCGGCGGCGCGGGCTCGGCCGCGGCGGGCGCCACCGGAACCGCCGGCGTCTTGATCGAACGGACCTGCACGGGCGTCGGCGCCGCGGGCGCCTTGGGCGAAGTCACCGGGGAGGGCCGGGGTTGCGGAGGGGCCGGTTTCGCAGCGGGGGAAGCCGGGGCTTCGTCGGGCTTGGCCGCCGTCGGTTGCGCCGGCGCCGGTTTCGGGGTCGGCTTCGACTGGACGGCAGCCGCTTTTTCCATGATCTGCCGGATCAGCTCTTGGGTGCGCTGCTCCCGGGCTTGCCGCCGGCTTTCCGGGGGCGTCGCCTGGGCGGCCGTCGCCTTGGCCGGCTTCGGTGCGGACGGGGTCGGCGCGTTGGTCCGCGTCGCTCGGGCTGGCGGCTTGGCGCTTTGCGTCGAAGCCGCGGCCGCCGGCCGGGATGCGGGCGCCTGACCGGATTCCGCCTGGCCGGATTTCAGCGGTCGGTAGGGATTGGCCAGCGGGTCGGACTCGGCGCCGCGGCCGGGCGTGGGCAACAAACAAAGCCCGACCACCAGGACGCCGCCCAGAGGCAGAAGGATTTGCCATCCCCCCTTCGATGCAGGCCGGCCCGCCGGAGCGGCGGCACGTCGGTTGGCAGAACGAAGGTTGAACATGTTCATGGTGAGGTTGTGGGTTTGGTCATTTCAGCGACGGGAACGCGAACGGTTGGAACGGCTGCGGGTGGAGGACCCGCCGGCCGGCTTGGCCGCGGAGGACTTGCCGAGTTCGAACGGCACCTTCTCCCGGCCCAGCGGTCCCACGACCCACACGTGGTCGTCCCCGATTGATTGGATCGTGTAGTCCAGGATGCGGTCGCCCTCGGCCAGGAGCTGACCGTTGATGACCGCCAGCTTCTGCCCGGTCTGAAGCCACACGGCCTTGATGCTCAATCGCTCCGAGGCCGGCGGGATGTCCTGGACCGGACGTCGTTTGGGTTTGGGCGGCGGGCCACCGAACGGATCCCGCTTGGGGGAATCCCGCCACAAATCGAAATGTTCGGCCAGATAAACGCGGTCGGCCGGCTGCACCGGCGCGGCCTTTTCGGCGGCCGAGGCCGTCGAAGCGCGGCTTTCCTTGGCACCCGACCCCGTGGCCCCGGCCGACTTGGCCTTGGTGGAAGCCGCCGCCTTGCCGGCAACCTTCGTGGTCCTTCGGGTGGAGACCGGGCTGTGCGGCCAAAACTGATAGACCATCAGGCAAACGGCCACGGCGGCCAGGATTCCCACCACCCATCGGTTGCGCATCCATTCGTTCATTGGCCCGGGTTCGCCTCAAGTTCAGTCGCCCACAGGTTGAGGGTGATGCGCGCCCGCTCCACGGAATTCGTTCCCCCGCGCGCGTCCACTTCCACCAAGTCCACCCGGTGCGGCAACGTGGCCAGGTGCTGCAGCAGTTCCAACAGGCGACGGTACGGGCTGCGCGGATTCAACCCGCCCACCCGCAGCTGGGCCTGCACTTCCGCCGGCACCACCGAGAAGGTGTGGTTGGTGATGACCCGCGTTTCAGGCCGGCCGAACGAAACCACCAGGTCCAACCCCATCGGCAACGAAGCCGCCTCCAGCTCCTGCAACCACTGCTCGATGCCCTGCCGCCCGGGCAACAAAGCCGCCTGAGCCTCCTGGAAGCCTTGCTCGATGGCGGCGGCCCCACCCGCTTCGCTGAGCGTCCGCTCCATCGATTCGATCTCCAAGTTCAGTCGCGTGACTTCGCTGGCCAGCGTGTCGGCCTGCTGCCGGAACGGGCTCAAGCGGTCGATGCTCCACCAGATCAACAGAATCGACCCCAGGATCGGAGGCACCAGCAACAGCCGGCCCCACCCGAACCAGCGAACCAAACCCGGCGGACGATGGCGGGCGGAACGTGCGCTCATCGGACCCTCCCTTCCACTTGGAACCTGAAATCACCGCTGGCGACCAGGTTGGTCACCGGCATGTTCAATCGCTGGGCCCATCGGCTCAGCACGTTGAGCGTCGCCGGGCTGGCGGTGCTGCGGGCCTGCCGCTTGGCGCCGGCCGACAAGACCTGCATGTTCAACGGCGGCTGCCCCAGGCGGTTGGTCAGCGAGGAAACCAGGGACGCCAGCAAAAGATCCGGCGCGGTGTTGGTGGTCGGCAGCAACCGACCCTCCAACGTCAGCCGCCACAACTCGCCTTCCCGGCTCATGTTGAAGTGGTCCAACTGCAGCTCCGGCGGCACGACCTCGCTCAGATAGGCCAGCGTCCACACCGGCAACGGATCGACCCGCCCTTCGATCACTTCCGCCCGGAGGGCCCGTTTCCCCAGCAACTCGGCGAAACTTTCACTCAATTCGCGGTGGCGGTCGCGCAATTGCGTCCGCTGTTCCTCCAACCGGGCAATGTCCCGGCGGAGGCTTCTCAGGTAGAACTGACTCCATGCGAACACCCCCAACGCCCCCACCACCAGCAACACCGTCAGGCTGGCCACCACCTTGAGCAGGGCGCGCCGCTGGGGCGCCCGTTGCTGCTCGGGACTGACCAAATTGGGCGCCAGGGCCGGCGGCACCCGCAGAACCTCCGTGGCCCAGTAGCCCGGCGCGTCCTCCGCCATGGAAGGCCGGACGGGGATCTCGAACGGCGCCTGCAGGGCGGCTTGGTGTTCCACCGCTCCGTTGCCAAACAGGAAAATCGCCGCCAGCTCCACCCCGAACTGCTCGTTGACATAGAGCACCGTCCGGTTGAGGTCCGCCAGCAGGCCCGACAGATTCTTGTCCCAAGTGGCCGGCACACTCCGCGCCAGCAGAACCGGGCCTTCCCGCTGGGCCACCAACATCAGCGAATTCTCGCCCGTGTTGGCCAGGACCATGATGGCATCGGTCAGCGGCACTTGGAGCCCCAGGATCTGGGCGTGCAACACCGCCGTCGCCGGCACCGCCGCCACCAAGGTCAACCCGGCCGAGCGTTCCACCGCCCGCGTCAATTGGTCCAACATCTGCGCCGGAAACAGGTGCAACAAAACCCCCGGCCCCGACTTCGATGTCGGCGTGGGCTGGTAACACCATGCCGCCGGGCCGTCGAAGGTCTTCTCCTTCTCGGCCTCGCGTTCGAGCAGCCTTTCCAAGGAACTCCCGCGGGCCGCGGGCGTCGAGATGTGCGTGGCGCTCAGTTTGGGATGCGCCAGCACCAGGTGAACGGTGCTGCCGTGATAACCGGTCTCCAGCGCGGCTTTCTTGACCGCCGCTCCGAACTGGCCCGGCTCCTTGACCGGCTCCGGGGCCGTCCAGCTCCCGGTGACCGAGCCGCGCGTGATCGCCACCGCCTCGAAGCGCCCAAAGATCCACGCCACGCTGAGGGTGGTCAGCGACGGGGGGATGGCCCCCATCGTCATGCGCCGGCTCGGCGCCACCCGGTACGAAGTTGGTTGGATTGTCGCCATCGCTCTCTCAGCCCTCCGGCTTTTCAGCCGCTTGGTTGGTCCGGAGCCGGAAAGCCGGCAGCCCCGCGGAACGATCCTTCGTCGGAATCTGGGACTGCCGGCTTCGCATACCCTGAGTCTGCCTGAATCACCGCCCCATGGCAATCAACCAGTTTCTCGCCAATCCTCTTGCATCAGCTCATGTGCCGCGACATGGAGGCCTGCCCCCCATGCCGCGGCCCGTGACTACTTCTTCTTGCTCTTGCTCTTGCTGCTCTTGCTCTTGCTGCTCTTGCTTTTGCTGCTCTTGCTTTTGCCGCTCTTGCTCTTGCTCGAGCTGCTTCCGCCGCCCTTGGACTCGTCATCCACCGGCGCCGACGGATCCTCCGCCCCGTTGGGACCACCATGGCCCTGGCCCGGGTTGGAGATGTCCACGCCGTCTTCGTTGTTCCCGTGGCCGTTGTTGTTCTTCCCCGAGGACGGCTCGCACTCTTTGTCGTCGTCGTCGTCGTCGCCTGACTTCACGGCGTGATCATCATCATCGTCGTCCCCCTTGGACTTCGCGGCGTGATCATCATCATCGTCGTCGCCCGACTTCACGGCGTGATCATCGTCGTCATCGTCGCCCGACCTCACGGCGTGATCATCATCGTCATCGTCGCCCTTGGACTTCGCGGCATGATCATCGTCGTCGTCGTCGCCCTTGGACTTGGTGGCGTGATCATCATCGTCGTCGTCGCCCTTGGACTTGGCGGCGTGATCATCGTCGTCGTCATCGCCCTTGGAC
>RFJD01000291.1 GCA_003695015.1 Verrucomicrobiota bacterium
CGCGAACTCTAAGTTGGCGGCGTGGACCCGCTGACCCACGCGGACAAACTGCAGTTGGAGGCCGCCGAGGGCTGGCTGTTGTTGGGCGACGCCCGCCAAGCCCTCGCCGAGTTGGACCAACTGCGCCCGGAGGTCCAGGACCATCTGGCGGTCCTGGAACTGCGGTGGAATGCCTCGGCGCAACTGGCCGACTGGACCGGCGCCTACAACACCGCCCAACGCATCCTCGAGCATTGGCCCGACGAGGTCTTCGGCTGGATCCACCGCGCGTTCGCCCTGCGCCGCATGCCCGGCGGCGGCCTCGAACGCGCCCGGGACGCCCTCCTGCCGGCGGCGGACAAGTTCCCCGAGGAATTCCTGGTCCCCTACAACCTCGCCTGTTACGAAGCCGTCCTCGGCCGGCTGGACACGGCTTGGCAGTGGTTGACCAAGGCCATGCGACTGGCGGGTCGCGACCGCATCCTCAAGCTGGCGCTGGCGGACGAGGACCTCGTCGCATTGCGGGACCGGTTGGTGCGTCCGGAGGGAAAAGCATGACCGGCGCGAACTCCCCAGCTCCACGCCGCGCCCGGGTCCGTGGCATTGGGTCCCGGTGGCTGTTGCTGCTGCTGTGGGTCGGGGCGCCCGCGTGGGCGGTCCCGGGCCAACCGAGCCCTCCGGCCGCCACCGCCCAACGTTCCGCCGTTTACACTTGGGCCTCGCCTTCCTCCCCCGACGGCACCGGCAAGTTTTATCAAGGCCGTGAAATCGCCCGCGTCATGAGTCACCAGGGCGCGTGGTGGTTGGAGCGTCCCGAGCGCGAACGGGAGGAACAACCGGCGAAGGTGGTGGCGGCGTTGGAGTTGCGTCCGGGCATGTGGGTGGCCGACCTCGGCGCCGGCACCGGTTACTACACCCGCCGGCTGGCCAAGGCCGTGCAGCCCGGCGGCCGGGTGTTCGCCGTGGACGTCCAACCGGAGATGCTGGACATCCTCCGCGAACGCGCCGATCAGGCCGGTCTCACCAACATCGTCACCGTGCTCGCCACCGAAAAGGATCCCCGCCTGCCGAAGGAGCGGCTGGACTTGGTCGTCATGGTGGACGTTTACCACGAGCTGCTCTGGCCCCATGAGGTCTTGGAGGCGGTGCGGGAGAGCCTCAAGCCGGGCGGCCGCGTCGCCTTCGTCGAATACCGGGCCGAAGACCCGGCGGTCCCGATCAAGCCGTTGCACAAGATGACCGAAGCGCAGGTCCGACGGGAGGCGGCGGTTCACGGCTTCGAATGGATTCGCACCGTGGACACGCTGCCGTGGCAGCACCTGATTCTCTTTCGCCGCCCGGCAGAAAAGGAAGTTCGCGCCCCGTGAACCCGCCGATCACCAACCCGGCGCGTTTGCTCCCGCCGCCCCGTGTCCCAAGCCCGCCCGAGGGCCGGACCGCCGTGGTCTCACTGACGAAGCGGCAGTACTACGTGTCGCGGGATCTGTTCGTCCGCGCCGTGGGTCTGGTGTTCGTGATTGCCTTCGTTTCCACCCTCGGGCAACTGCCGGCCATCCTGAACCCGGGCGGGCTCTGGCCGGACGCCCTGTGGTACGTGAGCCAGGGCGAAAGCTCCGCCGGTTTCCTGTGGTTGGCGCCCGAATTCGTCGTGGCTTGGATGGGACCCGATCCGACGGCCGTCGCCATGCTCTGCGCTTTCGGGGCGGTCATGGGATTGTGGACGGTTCTGGCGATCGCGCCCCGGTGGAGTCTGTTGCTGGCCACCTTCAGCTATGCGGTGGTGGTCCGGGTGGGCGGGGAGTTCTTCGAGTTCCAATGGGACTCGTTGTTGCTCGAATGCGGCCTGCTCGGATGGCTGCTGGCGCCCCGGGGCGCCTCACCCGGCGGCCCCCGCAAATCCCCGGCCCCGAGTTCCTGGCTGCCGGTGGCCTTGGGCCGGCTCCTGCTGGCGCGCGTCCTGCTCGGATCGGCGCTGTCCAAGCTCACGGTGGGCGCCGCCTCGTGGGCCAGCCTGACCGGCCTGCTGCATCACTTCGAGACCCAGCCGGTGCCGACGCGCCTGGGGTGGTGGCTGGCCCAATGCCCGCCGGTGCTGCTCCAAGCCGGGGCGGCCTTGGTGCTGGCGATCGAGCTGGCCGGCGGCCTGTGCGCCGTCGGGCCCCGCAAGGCCCGGCTGTTGGCGGCGCCGGTGCTGATCGTTTGGTTCCTGTTTCTCGACCTCACCGGGGGCCATGCGTTCATGAACCTCCTGACGGCGGCATTGGCGTTGTTGCTGGTGGACGACCAGGCTTGGGCCCGGTGGAGCCGGAAGACCTGGCGCCCCCGCATCACCGAACCGCCGCCGGCCTCGCGCCAACTGCTCCAGCCCCCGCTCGCGGCGGCGTGGGCCCTGTGGATGGTCTTCTCCCTCGGGGTCCAAATCCTCCCGACGGTGGCGCCGCGCCTCCTCCAGTCCCGCGACCTGTCCGAGGCGCCGGTCCTCCCGTCCTACGCCATGTATCCGGTGGTGGACGAAAGGCGCTACGAGCTGGTCATCGAAGGCAGCCTCGACGGTCGCCACTGGGTCGCCTACGAGTTCCGGCTCAAACCGGGATCGGTCCATCGCCCGCCGCCGTGGTGGGCGCCCTTCCATCCCCGGCTGGACTACCAGCTTTGGTTCGCCGCCCACAATCCCGAGCCCGGGGAGTTGTTCTGGGTGGAACGCCTGTTGGAAGCCCTGTTGCGGAACGATCCGGCCGTGGTGAGGTTGCTGGACCACAACCCTTTCGGTCTCTGGCCGCCCCGCTGGGTGCGGGCCACGCTCTACGAGTACCACTTCACGACCCCGGAAGAACGCCGGCGCACGGGCAATTGGTGGTGGCGCCGGCGCGTGGGGCCTTACGCTGAACCCCGGCAACTCGAACCGGACAAACGGCCCGACCGGCCGGATCCCAAAACGCTTCATGCCTGATCCATCGCCCCATCCCGAAAACGCGGCCTCCCAACCGGCCCCTTCGGCCGAACTGCCGGCCGCCTATCTCGGCTTCTTCGAGTGCTTCAATCGCGGCGACTACTTCGAGGCCCATGAGGTCCTCGAGGAACACTGGCTCGATTACCGGTCGAACCGCGAAGGCAACTTCTTCAAGGCGCTCATCCAGTACGCCGGGGTGTTCGTGCATTTGGAACGAGGCCGCCCCGCCCCGGCGGCCGGGCTTTGCCGGAGCGCCCTGCGCTACCTGACGCCCTACCGGCCGCGGTTCATGCGGCTGGATGTGGATCGGCTCTGCGAGCAAATCGCCGCCCTGCTCGAGCGCATCGAGTCGGGCGAAACACCGGCCTGGTTTCTGGCCCGGGAAGACCAGCCACGACTGGCGTTGGAACCGCCGACGCCGACGCGCGATTGACCCCGGCCCGGAGGTGCGATAACAGCCCTTTCCCGTGAGGACCCGACGCATCATGGCCCTGCTCGCCGCCCTGGCCCTCGCGGCCGGCTGCCGGACCGTCCGGGAACCCGCGGGAGACGAGGCCGGCGCCCGCACGCCGGACCTTCCCGCCGATTCCCGCTATCCGCTGGTCAAACCGGTCCTGCTCCTGCCGGGCCAGGTCGTCGCAGTCAACGCGAAGCTGCGGTTCGTCGTTCTCGAGTACGGGCTGAATCCGCTGCCGTTGCCGGGAACCGAGCTGCAGGTGTTCCGGGGCAACGGCGTGGTGGGGAAGCTGCGGGTCAGCGGCCCGACCATGGGCAGCCAGACCATCGCTGACATCGTCGAGGGGGAGGCGCGTCCGGGCGACCAGGCGGTCTATCTGCCGCCCTCGTTGGAAACCATCACGCCGGCCGGCCCGGTGGCCACCAACGTCATTCCTCCGGTTTTTCCCGAGACGCCTTAGCGGCCTCGAGCTGCTTCCGCCACGGGGAGTGCAGGTTGAAGTAGATGCCGCAGAGGGGCCGGTCGCCCTCGGTCTGGCTCAGAATCACGGTCAGGAACCGGTCCAACCCGATCCCGTGCCGCATCCCGGGCGGCCGGTTCTCGTAGGCATGGATGGCCTTGCGCATCAGGGATTCGAGCGAAGCCCGGCATTCCTCCGGCGTCTTGTCGATGCAGACGATGTACTTGTCGAAAGCCCGGAGGGCTTCGTCGATTTCGGCCCGGAACGTCTCAACCGTCACGATTCGAGGCTATGCGTTTGGGGTTGGGCAGCCAGCGAAAAAACGCGCCCCCCGGTTCATCCCACCGTCAATGGCCGGCCGTTGTCCCGCGGCCCCAGTCCCAAGAGGAACGGCACCGCCGTTCGGGCCCACGTTGCCGGATCCGGATAGGACGCCGCCGCCGCGCCGAAACAACTCTCGAGCATCTCGGTGTGGATGATCCCCGGGTTCAGCGGGACCGCCGCCAGCCCGCGCGGCAGTTCCTGCGCCAGCGCCTGGGTCAGCCCTTCGATGCCCCACTTGGTCGCGCAGTACGGCGCCACCTCCGGCGAGGTCGAGCGTCCCCAGCCGGAGCTGAAATTCACCACCACGCCGCGTCCGGCCCGGATCATCGCCGGCAGAAAATGCCGGATGGTGTTGGCGACACCCTTGAGGTTCACGTCGATGACCCGATCGAACTCCTCCGCCGGCACCTCCCACAGCGGGGCATTGCGATTGATCAGGGCGGCGTTGTTGATCAACAAGTCCGGCGGCCCCATGCGCTCGATGACCTCCGCCGCCCAGCGGGCCACCGCAGCGTCGTCGGTCACGTCCAGCGCGGCGAATTGGTGCGGCCCGCCCAGCTCGCGCGCCAGCTCCTCCACCCGCCGTTCGTTCCGCGCGCACCCGGCCACCACGTGGCCGCGCGCAGCAAACTCCCGGGCCATTGCCCGACCCAATCCCCGGCTCACACCGGTCAACACGATTCGTCGTTGTTCGCTCATTGGTTGGCTTCCTTGGGGACCACGACCCGCGACACCGCTTCGCCGGCGTTCATCGCCTCCGCCAGCCGCCGGCCGCGGGCCTCGATCTCCGCCACGCCGCGCGCCCAGTCGCGGTAAACCTTTTCCACCGCCCGGCCGCCCGCGCTCGTCAGGTTGGGGCCCGGCATGATCCGGGCCAGCCGCCGCAAATGCTCCTCCAGCAGCGCCGCCAATTCCCGGCACAACTGTCCCGGCTCGCCGCGGTTGCGCGCCGCCACGGCCATCGCCTGGCTCTGGCGGATTCGCGCCAGCCGGACCCAGTCGCCCGGTCGCAACCGCCGCGGCGCCTCGGCCAAGGGCACGAGCTCCTGCCGGACCGGTTCGCCCGGACCGGCCTGCGTCAACACCGGGGCCTGCAACAACTCCGCCAGCCCCGCCAGCGCCCGCTCATCCGACCACGGCTCGAAGGCCCCCGCGCCGGCCAGTTGCCGCCAACTGAGCGTCCACCATTTCTCGACGTCCAGGAGGGTCGGGAAGAACTGCCGGTAAACGCCCAGAAAGGCGGTCTGCCAGTTCAGACACGAAGTCAGCGAGGCCAGGAACCGTTGCAACAGCAGCCTCCCCCCGGGCAACCGGCGCAACTGCAGCAGGAACGCACGGGCGGACATCCGGTAGGCGACCGCCGAGTCGCCCCGCAAATCCCCCGGCTCGGGCAGACTCAGCCGTTCGAAGGAGAGCGCGCCTCGTTCCCGCAGCCACTGGCGGACGGCAGCCCATTCGCCCGCCAGCACCACATCCCTCGGGCGGGCGTCGAGTTGGCCGATCTGGTTGCCGATCTTCGCGGCCAGCGAAGTCTCCGGCGGCACCAGGGCCGGCCCCACCCGGGACTGGATTTCCTCCGTCACCCCCTCGATCAACCACCACGGCACCTCGCCCGGATGCGGCCCCGGCGTCCGACGCGCGGTTTCCAGCAACAGCGCCGCCGTCACCGCCCGCACGAAATCGCGCGGCGGCAGTTCATCGGGCGTGGTGATCGAGAACTGCCAGCCGTCCAAGTACTGCCGGCCGGTCACCTGGGGCAGTTCCCCCATGCCCGTGGCGGTGCGGAGGTTGACGTGGATCTTGCCCCGCCATTGGTCCCGCAAGCCCAGTTCCGCCAGCACGGCCGCCTTGATGCGCTCGCAGGCCACGACCACGGTCGCCGGCTGCAGGCGGATGAGCTGGTTGGTCCGCGGGCCCTCGGCCACGCGGTTGAGGGTCGGGGCGGTCGGGTGCCGGCTGTGGACGATGAACTGCCCGGAGCTGCTGTACAACACCTCCGCCCGGCCGGGAACCAGCAGGCTCAATGCCGCCGTCCAAATCGCCCACCCGGCCCGGCGCCGGCCCCCCCGCGCAAGCGCGCCGCCACCCTCCACGCCGCGGGGCCGACCGACCACGCCGCGGCCATGCTGAACCCGGCCGGGATTTCGGTCGCGCTTCGCCGAACTGAAGGCGACCCGCCTCATGGCTCAGGCCGAAGAGCCGCCGTTGCCGGAGCTCTTCGCGCTGGAACTGCCGTTGCCGGAGGAGCCGGAACCTGCCGATTTGGACCCCGAGCCGTTGCCGGAGGGGGATTTGGCCGCCTCGGCCTCCCGTTTGGCGGCCTGCTTGTAGCTCTCGCTGCGGTAGTCGGTGATGTAGAAACCCGAGCCCTTGAAGATCAAACCCGCCCCGCCGCTGAGCACGCGCTGCACCTTCCCCTTGCCCCAACGGGAGCGGGGACACTGATCCTTGGGGCACACTTCCAGCGGCTCGGCCTTGATCGATTGAAAGACTTCAAACTCGTGACCGCACTTCGAACAAACGTACTGATAGGTCGGCATGGTTCCTTTCCGTGTTCCCTGTTCGTTCCTCTTCCTATGAGGCGTGCCGTTTAGCCGAGGCCACGCCGGAAGGCAATGCAGAAATCAACCGCCCGAAGGCCAGGGCCGGGGCGGTGCGACCGGCGAACTTCCGGGCCCGGGGGCGGCGCAAGAAAAACGGCTTCACCGCGCCGGCGCGTTGGTGCGGGCAGCCTGCCTGCATCCAAGCTCCGGAGCCGACGCGGGAAAACCGGCTTCAACGCTGCGGGGTGTTGCCAGTCCCGCCGCCGGACTGGATCGTGGCGCCGCCTTCGCGATGAACCTCCACCTCCAAGTCCACGCCCGAGCCGGTTTCCGCCGGCGGCATCGGCCGTTCGAAGCCCCGCATCAACAGCTCCGCGCCCTTGAGGTCCCGACGCCGCGCCAACCGCGCCCGCAGGACGTCCAGTTCCTGATCGGCGGCCAGCTCGCGTTGAATGCGCCGGACCTGTTCCTGCAGCACGACCAGATCGTTGAACCGGCGCTCCAGCTCGGCTTTTTCGGTCTGGAGCCGCTGCAGCTCGCGGAGGAGGAATTCGCGGTCACCCTGGGCCGCCGCCAGTTGGCGCTCCTTCTCGGCGATCCGGGCCTCGAGGTCGTGCAACGCCTCCTCGGTGTCCCTGGCCTGCTGTTCGAGCGTCTTGTTGGCCACCTCCAGTTCGGCGATCCGGGCCTCGCGCTTTTGCAACTCCTGTTCGGCCGCCCGGGCGGCCTCGGCGGCGGCCTGTTGGGCCTCCTTCAGGCCGGCTTGGGCGACGGTCAACTGGTTGCTCAGGCTCATCAACTGGCTGGTCGTGGCCGTGAGGCGCTGTTCGAGCTGGGTGTTCTTCTCGCGAAGTTGACCCAATTCCGCCGTGGCCTGACTGAGCTGGTTGGATTGCTGGGTGACCTGCTGCAACAGTTCCTCGTGCCGGGTGGAACCTTTGCGGCTTTCCAGATACCAGCCCGCGCCGGCCCCCAACGCCACCACCAGCAGCACCACGATCGCCAATGTGCCTTTCATGCCACCGCATACTGCGGGCCAACCCCTTGCTTGACAAGCCTCAACGGGCCGCCGCCGCACCCCGGGCGGCCCGTTCGGATTGTCTTCGTCCATTGCGACCGGCATCCTCCCGCCGATGACCGCCACGCAACACCGTCTGCTGCCGCTGGCCGCCTCGGTCCTCTGGGCCGTGGGTCTCGGCGTTCACGCCCAATCCGAATGGCCCCGGTTCCGCGGCCCCAACGGCGCCGGCCTCGGCCAGGCCACCCATCTCCCCGCCCAATGGGAAGCGGAAGACGCCCTCTGGAACGTGACCCTGCCCGGCTCCGGCCATTCCTCCCCTGTCGTTCACGGCCGCCGCCTCTACGTGAATGGCGCCGCTTCGAATGGCGAAAGCGCCCTGACGATGGCTCTCGACGCCGACACCGGCCGGCTGCTCTGGCAGCGCGCCTTCCCGGGCGGTGGTTTCCGCATCCATCGCAACAATTCCTTCGCCTCCTCGACCCCGGCCGTGGATGAACACCACGTTTACGTGACGCATCAACACGCCGACCGCCTGTTCCTCCATGCCCTGGACCACGAGGGCCGCGACGTCTGGCAGTTTCCCCTCGGCCCGGTGCAATCCCAACATGGGCTGGCCCATTCTCCGATCGTTCACGACGGCCGCGTCATCCTTTCGCTGGACACCATCAATCCCGGCCGGATCGTCGCCCTCGAAGCTCGCAGCGGCCGCCTGCTCTGGGAGGTTCCGCGTTCCCCCGGCCGGGCCGATTACTCGACGCCCTGCGTCATCACGAACCGCGCCGGCCAGCCCCGGCTGGTCTTCAACTCCCAAGAGGACGGCATCACCGCCGTCGATCCCACCACCGGCCGGGTGGTCTGGCAATCGGGGAAGGTGTTGGACAAACGCAGCGTCAGTTCCCCCATCCAAGTCGCCGGCCTCCTCATCAGCACCTGCGGCAGCGGGGGTGGCGGCAACTACGTGGTCGCCCTCCGGCCGCCGAAAACCCCCGCCGCCCGTCCCGAAATCGCCTGGACCATCCGCCGCAGCGCCCCTTACGTGCCCACGCCCATCGCCGTCGATGGCCTCCTGTTCCTCTGGAGTGATGGGGGCGTGGTCACCTGCGTCGAACCGGCCACCGGCCGGGAACTCTGGCGGCGACGGGTCGGCGGCGATTACTTCAGCTCGCCGGTTTGCGCCGACGGCAAGATCTACAACCTCTCCACCACCGGCCGGCTCGTGGTCTTGGCGGCCGGGCGCGAGTTTCGTCGATTGGGTGAAACCGGGCTCGGCGAAGGCGGCCACGCAACCCCGGCCATCGCCCACGGACGGCTTTACGTCCGGA
>RFJD01000292.1 GCA_003695015.1 Verrucomicrobiota bacterium
ACCGGACGGCACCTTCACCACGCTGGCCCGGCTTTGGAAGTTTCGCCGCTTCAACAGCCCGAACGACCTCGTGTACGACTCGAAGGGCAACCTCTATTTCACCGACCCCTCCTATGGTCTGGAGCTGAAGGAGAAAGACCCGGCCCGGGAACTGGTGTTCCACGGCGTGTTTCTTCTGCGGCCCAACGGGGAGGTGGTGCTGTTGACCGACAAGTTGAGCTGGCCCAACGGCGTCGCGCTCTCGCCGGACGAAAAGACGCTGTACGTCTCCGTCTCCGATCCCCACCACCCGGTGATCATGGCCTACGAAATCAAGGAAGACGGCACCCTCGGCGAGGGGCGGGTGTTTTTCGACGCCACGCCGTTGTTGAACACCGGGCCCGGGTTGCCGGACGGCCTCAAGACCGATGCGCTGGGCAACGTCTTTGCGACCGGCCCGGGCGGTGTGCTGGTTCTGTCCCCGGAAGGAAAGCACTTGGGCACGATTCGCACCGGCGTGGCCACGGCCAACTGCGCTTGGGGCAGCGACGGCTCGGTCTTGTACATGACCGCGGACATGTATCTTTGCCGCATCAAGACCAGCACGCTGGGGCGCGAATTCGATCGGGACGGCTCGTGGGCGCGCAAGCATCGCGAACGCGCCGCCGGTCGGAAGTGAGCCCCGGTCCCGGCCGCGTCCGCCGATGGAGACGTTGGAGCCTTCGCGGTTGACCCCGGCGGGCCGGGAAGCGCCTTCGCGGGCCGCCGGGCCCGGTCGCCGGATGGCGCGGTGCCTGGGCCTGATGCTCCTGCTCACGCCTGCGGTGCTTGCGAGTCCGCCAACCGGCCCGGAGATCCGCATGTTCTTCGGCCTGTGTGACGCCTCGGCAGTGGTTCCTGCCGGGCGGGGCGCGTTCTGGGTCGGCAACGACGAGGAAAACACCCTCCGGCTGTACGACCCGGCCGCCGGTCCGTGGGCGCTGGAGGCCCTGCCGCTGGACGACTTCCTCGAGGTGGACCGCGAACATCCCGAGGCGGACATCGAAGGGGCGGCCGACGCCGGCGAGCTGGTGTTCTGGATCACCTCGCACGGCCGCAACAAGGACGGCAAGAAGCGTCCCAGCCGCCGGCGGTTCTTCGCAACGCGCTGGGTCGAGGCCCCGGACGGTCGCGGTCCGAGGCGGTTGGTTCCGGCCGGCAAGCCGTTCAAGGGCCTGCTCGAGGTGTTGCTCGAGGATCCGCGTTACGGCGGCTTCGGCCTGCGCGAAGGCTCGCGGCGGGCGCCCAAGGAGGCGGGCGGCCTGAACATCGAGGGGTTGGCCGTCGCGCCGGGAGGCGCCTTGTGGATCGGCTTCCGGAATCCGATTCCGCGGGGCCGCGCGTTGATCGCGACGTTGTTGAATCCGCGTGAGGTGACGCTCTCCGGGGCCCTGCCGCGGCTGGGCGAACCGATCCTGTTGGACTTGGGCGGGCTGGGGGTCCGCGACCTGGTCCGGGATGGCGACCACTGGTGGATCCTCGCCGGGGAGCCGGACGGAGGCGACGAGTTCCGGCTGTTCCGTTGGAAAGGCCCGGGCGCCCGGCCGGTCCCCGAGGCATTGCCGATCCCGGCGGACTTTTCGCCGGAGGCGATCGCGCCGATGGGGGAGGGGCGGTTGTTGTTGCTCAGTGACGACGGGACGCGGGAGATCGACGGCTGCCGTTGCAAGGACCTCAAGGATCCCGGCCAACGGCGGTTCCGCGCCCTTTGGTGGAAGCCGTCGGATTGAGGCACGGCGTCGGCGCGTTTCGGGTTCCCACCGGCCCGGGCCCGCTTAAACTGGGACGCATGATTGCGCGGTACACGCGGCCCGAAATGCGGGCGATCTGGACGGATGAAAACAAGCTGCGGATCTGGTTGCAGATCGAGTTGTTGACCTGTGAGGCCTTGGTGCGGGAGGGGATCGTCCCGAAGGCGGACTTCGAACGGATCCGGCGCGGTTGCGCGAAGTGGCTGAAGGACCTGCCGGGGTTGGTGGCGCGCCAGAAGGAGCTCGAGAAGACGCTCAACCATGACGTCATCGCCTTCACCACGGCGGTCGCCGAGAAGATCAATCACAAGGCCAGCCGGTGGTTCCACTTCGGGCTGACCAGCAGCGCCGTGGGCGACACCTGCTACGCGGTCCAGATGGTCCAGAGCGCCGACCTCTTGCTGAAGGGCTTGAAGCGGGTCCGGCGTGCGGTCGCCAAACAGGCCCGGCGGCACAAGTACACCCCCTGCATCGGCCGCAGCCACGGCATCCATGCCGAGCCGACCACCTTCGGCCTCAAACTGGCCGGCATGTACGACGAACTCGGCCGGGCCGAACGCCGCCTGCAAGCCGCCCGCGAAACGGCGGCCGTCGGCAAGATCAGCGGCGCGGTCGGCACCAACGCCCACCTGCCGCCGCGGGTCGAGGCTTGGGTGTGCCGGAAGCTGGGCCTGAAGCCGGCGCCCATCTCCACCCAGATCGTGCCCCGCGACATCCATGCTGAGTTCCAAGCCGCCCTGGCCTTGATCGGCGCCAGCATCGAACGGTGGGCGGTCGAGTTCCGCCACCTCCAACGCACCGAGGTGCTCGAGGCCGAGGAACCCTTCACCAAGGGCCAGAAGGGCAGCAGCGCCATGCCGCACAAACGCAATCCGATCACCTGGGAGCGGCTCACCGGCTTGGCGCGCGTCCTGCGGGGCAACGCCTTGGCAGCCATGGAAAACGTCGCTCTCTGGCACGAGCGCGACATCTCCCACAGCTCGGCCGAGCGGATCATCTTCCCCGATTCCTGCTGTCTTCTGGACTACATGTTCGGCCTGCTCGAACGCCTGATGGAGGGTTTGGCGGTTTATCCGGAGAACATGCGGCGCAACCTCGGCCTGAGCCTGGGCATGTGGAACAGCCAGACGGTTCTCCTCGCCTTGGTGCGCAAGGGGCTCACCCGTGAGCAGGCCTACGCCCTGGTCCAGCGCAATGCCATGAAGACGTGGGAGGTTCGCCACGCCGGCCGGGAGGACGCCGATTTCCTCGAGGTCCTGAAGTCCGATCCCGAGGTGGCGCGCCATTTCGAGCCGGGCGAACTCGAGTCCCTCTGCTCGCTGGATTTCCACTTCCGGCACGTCGATTACCGGTTCAAACAGGTGGGGCTGTAGGCCCGGCAGGCTGGCGTCGGTCCCGAAGGGCTCCGCTGAGCGGCAGGAAGTCAGGCCGTCGGGCCGATCCCGCAAAGGTCGCGTTGGGGCCGGCGGGTCTTTTGCCGCGACGCCCGCGAACCGATGGCGCATAGTAAGGCCATGAAGTGGTCATGGCGCATCGGCCGGGTGGCCGGCATCGACGTGTACGTCCACGCCACCTTCCTCCTTCTGCTGGGCTGGGTGGCCATCAGCGCGTGGTCGGCGCGCCAGAGTCTGGCGGACATGTTCCACGGGCTGGTGTTCATCGGCTGCCTGTTCGGGATCATCGTCCTGCACGAGCTGGGGCATGCGCTGGCGGCCCGGCGGTTCGGCATCCCGACGCTGGACATCACCCTGCTGCCGATCGGCGGGGTGGCGCGCCTGGACCGGATGCCCGACAAACCGGGGCAGGAGCTGGTCGTGGCCCTGGCCGGCCCGGCGGTCAACGTGGTCCTGGCCGGCGTGTGCTGGCTGCTGGTGCGTTCGGCCGACGCCCTGACCTCCCTGACGCAGTTCAAGCTGGTGGGAACACCCCTGCTGGCCAAGCTGCTCTACGTCAACCTGATGCTGGCCACGTTCAACATGGTGCCGGCCTTTCCGATGGACGGCGGCCGGGTGCTGCGCGCGTTGCTGGCGTTGCGGATGGACTACGTGAAGGCCACGCGCTGGGCGGCGGATGTGGGGCAGTTGCTGGCCTTCGCCGCGGGCGCCATCGGCCTGGCGAAGATGATGCCCATGCTCGTGTTCATCGCCATCTTCGTTTACTTGGGCGCGGAGCAGGAGGCGGACATGGTGAAGGTGCGCTCGGCGCTGGAAGGCGTGCCCATCCGGCGGGTGATGATCCGGGACTTTCGCGTGCTCTCGCCGCAGGACCCCTTGGCGCGGGCGGTCGAGTACGTGCTGGAAGGGTTTCAGCAGGATTTTCCGGTGGTGGACGGCGACCGGTTGGTGGGGGTGTTGACCCGGAGCCGGCTGTTGACGGCGCTGGCGAAGCGGGGACCGGATTTCCCGGTCGGCTCGGCCATGGAACGCCGCTTCCTGACGGCGCGTCCGGACGAGGACGCGGAGCTGGCGCTGGGCCGGCTGCAGGAATGCGACTGTCACTCCGTGCCGGTGGTGGAGGATGGCCGGGTGGTCGGGCTGGTGACCACCGAGAACATCGGCGAGTACTTGATGATCCGGTCCGCCCTTCGGGGAGAGGCCCCAAAGGGTTGAGCGCGGCCGGGCGGTTTTCCATTCCAGCGAAAGAAAGCAATCCGATGAGCGAAGCCTGTGAATTCCCGCGTCAAAACGCCACCAGCGAGGAGATCCGCGAGATCCTGCGGACCGCGCGCACGGTGGCCATCGTCGGCTTGTCCGACAAGCCGCACCGGCCCAGCCACGGCGTGGCGGCGTATTTGCAACAGCACGGCTACCGGATCATCCCGGTCAACCCGAACGTGCAGGAGGTCTTGGGCGAGAAAGCCTGGCCCAGCCTCAGCGACGTTCCGGAACCGGTGGACGTGGTGGACATCTTCCGGGCGCCGGACGCGGTGCCGGGGATCGTCGAGGAAGCAATCCGCAAGGGGGCCAAGGTGATCTGGATGCAGGAGGGCATCGTCCACAACGAGGCGGCCGACCGCGCCCGGGCGGCGGGGCTGAAGGTGGTGATGAACAAGTGCATGCTCAAGGAGCACCGGGCGGCGGGACTGGGTTGAAGCGACCGGCCGGCGGGCCGGCGGGCCGGCG
>RFJD01000293.1 GCA_003695015.1 Verrucomicrobiota bacterium
GCACGAAGCCACTTTCATCGTCCGCCAGCCGTGGACCAACCTCCTGATCACCGAGATCATGTATCACCCCGCGCCGGAGGGTGAGATCGACGGCGACGAGTACGAGTTTCTCGAGCTCAAGAACCCGAACCCCTTCCCCATCGACGTCAGCCTGGTCCATTTCACCAACGGCGTGCGGTTCGTCTTTCCGGTGGGCAGCGAGATCCCGGCCCACGGGTTCGCCGTCCTGGTGCGGAACCCCGAACGCTTCGCCGAGCGCTATCCGGACGTGCCCATCGCCGGCGTTTATACCGGCGCTTTGGCCAATGGCGGCGAGCGGCTCGAACTCGTGGCCGCCGACGGCACGCCGCTGTTCTCCGTCGTTTACGACGACGCCCCGCCGTGGCCCCTGACCGCCGACGGCGACGGCTTCTCGCTGGTGCCGGTTCAACCGGACGCCAACCCCGATCCGGACAACCCCGCCAATTGGCGCGCCAGCTCCGCCATCGGCGGTTCGCCGGGCGCCGACGACCTCCCCTCGGGTCTGCCGCGCGTCTGGATCAACGAAGTCCTCACCCACACCGAGCCGCCGGCCGTCGATGCCATCGAGCTGCACAACCCCGGGGACACCCCGGCCGACATCAGCCATTGGTGGTTGACGGACGACCAGGACGAGCCGCGCAAGTTCCGGATTCCCGAAGGCACGGTGATCCCGCCCGGCGGGTACGTGGTTTTCGACGAAAACGACTTCAACCCGCTGCCTGGCGTGGATCCGAGCTTCAGCCTCAGCGCCGATGGCGAGGAAGTGTACCTCTTCTCGGCCGACCCGGACGGCCAACTCACCGGCTACGTCCACGGCTTCAGCTTCGGCGCCGCCGCCAACGGCGTGAGCTTTGGCCGGTACGTCAACAGCGTTGGCGACGAACTCTTTCCCCCGCAAAAGGAGGTCACGCTCGGCGGGCCGAACGCCGGTCCGCTCGTGGGGCCCGTGGTCATCAGCGAAATCCACTACCACCCGCCGGCTGGCCAACCTGAATTCATCGAGCTGAAGAACATCACCGACCAACCGGTGGCGCTGTACGATCCCGACCACCCCACCAACACTTGGCGGATTGCCGGGGTGGGGTTCCACTTCCCGCCCGAGGTGACGCTGCCGGCCCAGGGGCTTCTCCTCGTGACCGGCGGCGATCCCGCGGCCGTGCGCGCCGCTTATGGGGTGCCGGAGGGCACGCCGATCTTCGGTCCGTGGGACGGCAATCTCCAGGACAGCGGCGAGCGGCTCGAGCTCCAGCAGCCGGGTGCGCCGGAGGTCGTTTCCAACGAGGTCTCCATCCCGTACATCACCGTGGACGCGGTCCGTTACAACGACAAGGCGCCTTGGCCGACCGAGCCCGACGGCAACGGCCCGTCCCTCGAACGCCGGCACGTGGACCAGTTCGGCGACGACCCGGCCAACTGGCGCGCCAGCTTCGGCCCGCCGTCGCCCGGCTTGGACAACGACGGCAACCGGGCCCCCATCGTCGAGGCGGGCCCCGCCCAGGAACAGGTCGGCGCCGTCTTCCCGCTGGCCATTCAACTCGCGGGTTCGGCGGCCGACGACGGCCTGCCGGAAGGCTCCCAACTCGAGGTCGAATGGAGCCAGATCGACGGCCCCGGCCGTGTCGTCTTCACCGAGCCCCACGCGGCCGCCACCACCGCCCTGCTGCCGGGCACCGGCGTTTACCAGCTCCGCTTGACCGCCTCCGACGGTCAGCTCACCGTCCACGATGACGTCCTCGTCACCGTCCGGCGGCCGGCGGTGGACCAAACCCTCGTTGCCGCCGGAAGCGTGTGGCGTTATCGCGACACCGGGACGGACTTGGGCACCGCGTGGCGCGCCCCGGACTACGACGACTCGGGCTGGCCCTCCGGCCCCGCCCAGCTCGGCTACGGCGACGGGGATGAGGCCACGGTGGTGAGTTTCGGGCCCGACTCGCGAAACAAGTACCGCACCACCTACTTCCGCCATCGGTTCCAAGTGGCGGGGGCTGCCTCGGCCACCGAGCTGACGCTGGCGGTCGTGCGCGACGACGGCATCGTGGTCTATCTCAACGGCCAGGAAGTCATGCGCGACAACATGCCCGAGGGCGAAATCACCTTCGACAGCCGCGCCAACACGGCCGTGGGCGGCGCCGACGAATCCACCTTCATCGAACGCCAGCTCGATCCCTCCCTGCTGGTCGAGGGCGAGAACGTCCTGGCCGTTGAAATCCACCAGGCCAACCCCACCAGCAGCGACATCAGCTTCGACCTCCGGCTCGAAGCCAAGATGTTTCCGCAGGACCAACCGCCGGTCGTCGATGCCGGGCCCGATCGCACCGCCATTGCCGGCGTGCCGATCACACTCGAAGGCAGCTTCCAAGACGACGCCCTGCCCCAGCCGCCCGGGTTCACCCGCGTGACGTGGATCCAGCTCGAAGGCCCGGCTCAAGCCGCCTTCTTCCCGGCCGACAGCCAGGTCACCAGCGCCGTCTTCCCCGAACCCGGCGTCTATCGGCTGCGGTTGACGGCCAACGACGGCGCCCATGTGGTGAGCGATGAGCTGCTGGTCACGGTCGAGGCCTTGGCCGTGCCGTTGCGAATCACCGCGTTCGAGTTCGAACCGCCCGGGCCCGCCGGGCCGCGTCTCCGGTTCACGGTCGAGGGCCCGGCGGGTGTTCAGGCCCGTCTGCTGACCAGCACCAACGTCGTCCAAGGCGAGTGGCGCCTTCTGGGCACGATCAAACTGGACGCCGGCGAGACCTCCGTGGCCATGCCGCCCCCTGGCCCCGCCGACGAACCCGCGCGATTCTTCCGGCTGGAACTGGAAACCGGACCATAGGCCAGGCGCAAACACCGCAGCGCGGACACCCCCGGCGCAGGCCGGGCCCGCCGAGCTCCTTTCGGGCTGCATGCCGGCCGGGTTTGCGGTTCAATCCCGCCATGTTCTGCCATCGGATGCGTGTCACCTACGCCGACTGCACGATCGGCAATCACGTGTACTACAGCCGCTACCTGGACTTCCTGGAAGCCGCCCGGGGCGAGTTGTTCCGGTCGCTCGGCCATCCGTTCCTCGCCTGGCAGGAACGCGGCGTCATCTTCCCCGTGTTGGAAGCCCGGCTGCGGTACCATCAGCCGGCCCGTTACGACGACGAACTGGCCGTCCACATCGAGGTCGCCGCCTTGCGCCGCGCCTTCCTCACCCTGGCCTACCGGGTGGAACGGGCGGCCGACGGGGCGCTGCTCCTGGAGGCGGAAACCCGCCATGTCTGCACATCCCTCGATGAAAAACCCCGTCGCATCCCTCCGGAACTGGCGGACGCCCTGGAACCCCATTGGCGGCCGATCGCCGAGCCATTGCACGACCCACCGACCGAAATCGAGGACTGAGCCAAGACCGTTTTCCCGGCGTCCGCCTCGCTCCACGCTCCAACGGACACCCTGTTGCCTCCGAGCCCGGCGTATGCTTTTCGCCTTGATCTGCGGCGGTTGGAGGTGAATGCTGCCAACGTCAACCACCTCAGGAGCGTGAGGATTCTTGGATGCGTTTTGGGAAGTCCATGAACGCGCCCAGACAGGCCGCGGTGCACGTCGAGCCTCGACGGCGGCCCGGGAACACCCGCGACCGCTTGATGCGCGTCCTTCATGAGGCAGAAAGCTCTGCGCCGGCCATTAACTGGCTCGCCGGTACCTTCGCGCATTTCATATTATGACCGTGACCAAGCAGCAGGTACTGGATGCGTTGGTCGCCCTCCGGGAAGGCAGGATCCCTCTTGACGCGTTTATAGAGACGTTCAACTGCTTCAGCAACGAAGGAATACTTGGCGCGTTTGAATCTGTCGAGGCCAGGAGGGTATCGGAATTCATTCGCGACTTGGACACCTATGATCCCCATGCGCAACCTTGCCACACGTTCTGGGAATGCCTGAAGGCAGAGTGGAAGGCTGCGTGTGGAGAACCAGCGTACACGAAGGACATCATCCTCCAAGAGGCGTTTGCGCTTGAGCAGTGCCTGCTGGGCAAGGAATCCCCCTGGCAGCGCCTCCGCCGCTTTTTCTCATTGGGGCCCACTTTCAGATATGCCAGGCGCCGCGCCATGATCAATTGTACAACATGAGCAATGCTCGGAACCTTTCAGAGGACGTTCTTCAGCAGCACGTATAGGAGCGCCTGCGCTGCGGGGCGGGTTGCCCGAAACGGGGTCGCCGGTGTCGTGATCGCCGGAATCGGTTTCGCCATCGACTGTACAATGAAGTGCCCTCAGCAACAGCCATGAGGCCGACGATTGCGCTTGCTTCCGACGGGGAAGAACTGCTCGCCTACTTGGAAAAAGCGAACCTTCTCTCCCGATGTGGAGAGCCGCTCCCCAAAGACACGACCGTCGCGCGGATAGCGTCATTACAGCAAGCTCTCCAGACAATTTCGGGATCTCTGCTCGATGCCGTGCCGCGGTCCAACTGGGACAAAGCGTTTACCCGCGCCTTTCGGGAGTGCCGACGAACACTCAGACGGCAACATGGGATTTGGGAACGCCTGCTTTTGCAGAAGTCGATACGGGAGCGAAGCGAGAAAATCAAGGACCTCACCGAACGCCGAGTCAGGCAATCGGCTTTTGCTCGGAAACTGACGGCAAGTGACTCCGCAATCGTTGTTTTACATCTGACAGAAATGCTAAATGTCGTTTCGCTCATTCTCGACGCAAAGCAGACCGTGGAGTGGCCGCTCCTAGTCCGGGCAGCCGACTCGGCCTTGAACGGATACCTTCCGGTTGATCTTGAGGGAACAGTCGAACCGTGCCGGGTCTTGGTTTACTGAACCCCACCAGCTGTTGCTCGATCACGGCGCAGCGAACTTGCCTCATGACAGCCCGGCTCGATAGCGCTCGGCCAAGCGCCTCTGTCGCGCCGCCTCGAACGCTTCCCCTTCGCCGCGCGGGTGGCCATCACGAAAGAAGAACGTCTGCGCCTTCGGGCTGTTGCCCTGACGTTCTTGCCCGAGCGTCATCATCGGAAAGGTCGACGGATTCTGTCGGCACACATGCGGCTCACCGAGAAACAGCTGCAAGCACAGTAGTGGCGGAGTGGCGGGAGAATGGCGTTGGGATCCGGCCGCATCTCACGGCCTTGTGCGTGGCGTTTCGATTGGCGGCAGCCCGCTACGTGCGCATCCCCCGGCGCTTGCGAGGGCTCCGCGGGAGGTGGAAACGCGGTCCGACCAGTCCGCCGGCAAGCCAGCAGGCATGTTCCGCTGGGTGGACCGGGGATTCC
>RFJD01000294.1 GCA_003695015.1 Verrucomicrobiota bacterium
CCAAGGCGCTTTCGACCATGCCCAACGGCGTGTCGCCGTAGCGGTTCATGATGCGATCGCTGAGCGAGCCGTGGTTGGTGCCGATGCGCAGGGCCCGCCGGCGGTGGCGGCATTCGAGCACCAGCGGCGTGAAGGCCGCCTCCACCCGCTCCAGTTCGGCGGCGTACTCGGCGTCGGTGTATTCGCGGGTCTGGAACTTCTTCCGGTCGGCGTAGTTGCCGGGGTTGACGCGGATTTTCTCGACCCACTGGACCGCCTCCATGGCGGCCTCCGGTTTGAAGTGGATGTCGGCCACGATGGGGACCAGGCACCCTTGCCCGCGCAGGCGGGCGACGATGTGGCGGAGGTTGGCCGCGTCCTTGACGGTGGGGGCGGTGATCCGGACCAACTCGGCCCCGGCGGCCACCAGTTCGAGGGTGTCCCGGACGCACGCCTCGGTGTCCATCGTGTCGCAGGTGAGCATGGACTGCTTGACGATGGGGCGGTCGCCCCCGATGACCACGCCGCCGCGCTCCGGATCGCCCACCGGGACTTCCCGGGTGGGACGGCGGCGGTACCGGTAAAACATCTCCGCGGGCAGCGAGGCGCTCATGGGGTCGGGTCGGCGGGGGCGTTGGTGTCCGCCGAAGCGGGGCGGATCACTTGTTCGGTCTGGGAGACGTTGTCGAACATGGCCTTGAAAAGCGGCACCCGTCGGACGTCGAAGAAGGTCACGTACAGCATGAAGGCCAGCAGGCAGGCGGCGAAGACGGTGTTGGTCACCTCGATGGCCCGCAGGCTCAGGGGCCGGCCGCGGATTTTTTCGAGGATGGCCATCACCACATGACCGCCGTCCAACACCGGGACCGGCAGAAGGTTGAGGATGGCGAGGTTGATGTTCAGCAGGACGAGGAAGTCCAGCAGCAGGCGGAAGTCGGTCTTGGCCTTGACCGCCATGGCCGAAAGGATGCCGACGGGTCCGCTGAGGTCTTTGGCTTTGACCCCGGTTTCCTTCGAGCGGATCAAGGCGCCCAACACCGCGACCGTGCGGTCCCACACGCCCTTGACCTGTTCCCAGGGAGTCGGCCCGGGCCGGATCACTTCGTACACCCCGCCGGCGAACATCACCCCGATCCGGGCCCGTTTGCGTTCCGGATCGTATTTCGGCGCCATGGTCAGCGTCACCAACCGGCCGTCGCGTTTGACCACGACCTCGATGGGCTGGCCCTCATGGCGGGAGACCAGTTCGATCAGATGCTCGCGACCGAGCACCGGGACGCCGTTGACCGAGACGAACTCGTCCCCGGGCTGGAGGCCGGCCTTGGCGGCGGGCATGTCGGCCTCGACCATGCCGGCCACCGGATGCTCGAGGGGCTCCAAGTTCAGGTACTTCAACCCCACCACCTCGTTGGTCCGGGCGCGGAGGTCGAACGCCAGCCGTTGCCCCTCCCGTTCGATGACCACATGGAAGACGTTGCTCGGGGCGAGGGCGGTGATGGTGTTGATCTCCTCCCACGATTTGACCGGCTTGCCGCTGACCTCCACGATCCGGTCCCCTTCCCGGATCCCCAGCTTGGCTTCCTCCGAATCGGGATCCACCCGGCCGACCAGCGACGGGTTCACCAGGACGGGGAGGCCGACGAAGTAGATCACGGTGGCGACCAGAAAGGCGAAGGCCACGTTCATGGCCGGGCCGGCGATGGCCACCAGGATTTTCGAGGAGGGCGGCGCGGGAGGAATGGGTTCGCCGGAACGGCTGCCCCCTTCCAGCGCCTCGCTGGTCACCATCTGGGGCAGCCGCACGAAGCCGCCCGCCGGGATCCAACGGATCGAGTACTCGATGCCCTTGCGGGTGGCGCTCCAGATCTTGGGACCGAACCCGATGGCAAACGCCTCGACCCGCATGCGCCGCCACAAGGCCACCAGGAAGTGGCCGAGTTCATGCACGAAGATCGTGGCGCCGAACAGCAGCACCACCACCACGGCCACGTAAGCGTATTCGAGGATGCGTTCCATCGCTGATTCCCGCCCGTTGGACAGGCGGGCTGAAGGTAACGTTCAGGCCGGCGCCCTGCAACCCGCCCCCGGCCGGCTCAGACGCGCGCCATGGCCCGCAGTTGCTCGAAGCGCGCGTCGATCTCCTCGCGCGTCAGGCGGTCGGTGCGCTTCAGCCCGAAGCCCTCGCAACAGAAGGACGCCACCACCGCGCCGTACAACATCCCCCGCCGCAGCGCCCTTTCCGGAGATCCCCGCCCCGCCGCCAGCGTCCCCATCAACGCGCCGGCAAACGAATCCCCCGCGCCGGTCGGATCCACCAGCTTCTCCAGAGGCCACGCGGGACAGAGGAACCACCCCTCCGGTCCGCACAGCAGCGAACCGTGCTCGCCCTTCTTGACGATCACGTACCGCGGCCCCATGCGGCGGATGCGTCGGGCGGCGACGATCACGTTGTCCTCGCCGGTGAGCTGGCGCGCCTCGCTGTCGTTGAGCACCAGGCAGTCGATCCGTTTCAACAACCGCAACAGGTCGTCCAGAGCGGTGTTGAGCCACAGGTCCATGGTGTCGGCCATGACGAATCGCGGCCGGCGCATTTGATCCAGGACGTGGTGCTGGAGGGCGGGGGCGATGTTCGCCAGCAGCACGTACGGCGTGTCGCGGTAGGCGGCCGGCAGGTCCGGCGAGAAACGCTCGAACACTCCCAGCTCCGTCGCCAGCGTCCGCCGGCGGTTCATGTCCACCTCGTACTCGCCCGACCAGTGGAAGGTCCGCCCCGCGGCGAACTGCAACCCCTCCAAGTCGATCCCGTGGCGCTGATACAGCTTCACATAGCGCCGGGGGAAATCCTCCCCCACCACGCCCACCAGGCGCACCGGGGCGAAGAAGCTGGCCGCCACGGCGGCATGGCTGGCCGAGCCGCCCAGCAGGCGGGGGTTTTCCGCTTTGGGGGTCTTGATCGAATCGAGGGCGGTCGATCCCACAATGAGCACACTCATGGAGCTGTCCGGTCTGTCGCGTTCAACCTTCGGTTTCAAAAGCCCGCGAAACTAGGCGCCGGCGAAAGGCCTGACAAGCTCCGGCCACGTCCGCCGCGCCCAGAATCGCCGACACCACGCACACCCGGCGCGCCCCCGCCGCCAGCACGGCCTCGAGGTTCTCGAGCGTGATGCCGCCGATGGCGAACCACGGCACCCGCAGATGCGCGGCCGCCCAGCGCACGTACTCGAGCGTCACCGGCGGCCGGCCCGGCTTGGTCGGCGTGGCGAAGACCGGTCCGACCGCCACGTAGGCCGCTCCGGCCGCCACCGCGCGCCCGGCCTGCTCCGGCGCATGGGTGCTCAACCCCACCAAGGGACGCCTTCCTTCGCCCGGCAACTGGCTGACGTGCGTCAGGCCCGCATCGAAGAAGTCCTCCTGCCCCAAGTGGCAGAGTTCCGCCCCCACCTCGAGCGCCACGTCCCAGTGATCGTTGATCACCAGCGGCACGCC
>RFJD01000295.1 GCA_003695015.1 Verrucomicrobiota bacterium
TCCACGGAAACGAATCTTCCGGGAATCGCCCCGACCGCCAGCAACCGGCCGACCCATGGGTTGCCTTCCGGCCCCTCCACCAACACGGCGCCCCGTGGCAGCCCGGGGTTCAGGCCGCCCGCGAAACCGCTGCTCAGGACAACCTGCGGCACGCTCGCCGCAAAGGCCCGTTCCAAGCTGCGCCGGGCCCGGGCCAACCCCATGCCGGTCAAGAGCACTCGCACTGAAGGCCGGGCGACACCGGCCGGCGTTTGGGCAGGCTGGAAGCCTGCACCACAAGCTCCCGGCGAATCGGCAGGCTGGGAGTCGGCGCCACAGACGGGGAACCCTCGTGCGCGCCAACGCCGGAGCAACGGCCGCGCTTCCTCCGGCACGGCGAACGTCAGCCAAATGCCGCTTCCCCCCGCCATCTCACCCCGTTCCCATCCGCCGCTGCAACAGGACCTGAAACCGCCGCCCCATGTGTTCGGGGTGAACCAGCGTCAGGAACTGCCGCCTTTGGCGCGCGTCCCATCCTTCCGCCTCCCGCCGTCCGGCCGGCGTTCCGGCCAACCGCGTCAGCCACTCCCCCTGGGGCTCCGCGACCTCGGTGACCATGCCCGCCGCCTCCCCGGCCCGGCGGATCAATGCGAAATCCACGTCGGCCGTCAGATCCTGTTCGCCCGGGGCCGCCAACAGATCCGGCTCCTGACGTTGCCGCCGGAAAGCCCGCAACGTCCCCTGCGGGCGATGCGGACGCGGCCCACCGCCGTGCCAGTCGCCGTAGTCCAGGGTCAGCAGCCACCCTTCGCGCAGCGCGCCGGCCGCCTGCCGCCACCAGTCGAGCGCCGCTTCCGGATGCTCCCAGACCAAGCCGTCGGGAAACGCCGCCGCCAACGGGCCGTCCGGATCGGCCGCCCCGGCCAGGAGGGCCTGATCCTCCGGGCGCGGTTGCCATGGTTCCCCGCCCAACCGCCACTCGAAGCGTTCCACGTCGGCTCCCTCCCCCAAGGCCACGTGCCACTCCCGCCAACATCTGCGGGCGGCGTCCCAACCCAGCCGCCGCACCGGCAGGGCATCCAACAGTTCGTTGGCGAACAACACCCCGCGCGGCGCAACGGCCGCGAGCTCCGCCAGCGAATCGAACCACTCGACCCGATCCGCCCAACGCGCCAACCGCGCCGCCTGCCAACCGCGCCGCCGCAGGGACGGTTCGACGACGCCATACCGCAGGCCGGGCATCAGGTCGGGACGCTGTTCCGCAACCCATCCCAGCACGTCCGCCGCCAGCCGTCCGTCGTGCGCCCCCGCTTCGATCAACCAAACCGGTTCCGATCCCCGGCCCAGCCGGTCCAGCAATGCCGTCAAGGCCACGGCCAGCAACCGCCCGAACACCGCGCCCACGCTGACGGCCGTGTAGAAATCGCCGGCCCGTCCCACGTGCCCCGGTTCCCGCTCGTAGTAGCCGATCCCGGGCGTGTAGAGAGCCGCCTCCATGAATTGGTCCCAACGCAGCGGGCCCTCGCGGCGGATCCGCTCCCGCAACCGCGCGTCCAGCGGGACGAGCGCGTTTTCCCCCGGACCGCCGCCGCCGGCCGGCGGGTCAGATGTAGTACATCCCGGCACGTCGCTGGCCTTCCTCCACGAGGGTCTGGAAATCGATCTCCCGCGCAGCCTCGACCACCTTTTCCCGGAGCCGCCGCCAGGCATCGCGCAGTTCGCCCGGGCAGTTCGGATCGTCGATTGCCGGCGTGTCGAACACGTGGCCATGGATGGCCTCGAGCACGTCGGCCAGGGTGATCTGCGAAGGCGGCTTGGCGAGGGTGTAACCCCCCACCTTCCCGCGCTGGCTGGCCACCAGTCCGCGGGTCTTCAGCTCGATCAAGATCTGCACCAGGTAGTTGGCCGGGATGTTCTGTTCGGCGGCCAGCTCCTCGACCTTGCGCGGGATCCCGGGTTGGGACCGGGCCAACGCCAGGATGGCCCGGGCGGCGTAGTCGCTCTTGACCGAGAGCTTCATGACCGCAGACCCTCCGGGCGGGAAAACGCCAAGGCCGCCGCCGGCCGCGTGGCGGGAGGGCTCCCGGCGGCACGATTCCGAAGTATCTTGCCCGTCATGCGCATATTTTGCGCCGGGCGGGCGGCGGTTGGCAATGTTTTCCCGCTTGGGCGGACAGGACCGCGGCCACGTCCCGCCGAACCGGCGCTCGCGGCGGCGGGCCGGCAAGCAGCGGTCAGGAAACCTCGGCGTCCTTCTGCAGCACTTCGAGCGCCTTCTTCGGATTCGAGACCCGCATGATGATCACGCCGTGGCGGGTCCTTGGGCTGGTGGCGCAGTAGAGGTAATCGATGTTGATCCTCGCCTTCGCCAGGCTGGCCGCCACCCGGGCCAGCACACCCGGTCGGTTGTCGGCGTCGAGCATCAGGACCTCGGTTTCGACCACCAAGACGTTTCGTTCCTCGAACAGGAAAAGGGCCTTTCGGGGATCGCTGACGACCATGCGCAGGACGGTGTGGTCCACCGTGTCGCTCGTGGTCAGGGCATGGATGTTGATGCCGGCCTCGCCCAAGGCCTCACAAACGCGGGCCAGGGTGCCGGGTTTGTTCTCCAGGAAAACGGCGAGCTGCGTGACGATTTGCATGGTCGGAATGCGTTGAGGTTGTGGTTTGGTCGGACGGCAGGCCGTTCCCGCCGTCTTCGGGAAGATGGGCCAAGCGGCGGCCCAAGCCAAGCGTGACTTGGCAGGAGCCGCTTCCGGATCGATGGTGGGGCCATGCCGATGGACGCGAACCGCCGTCGCCGCTGGCTGGGCGCCGTTTGCCTGAGCCTGGCCGCCGGCATGACGCTCGTGGGAACGACCACCCTCGAACCGCGGCTGCGCGGCTGGTGGTTCGTCCTTTACTGGGTCGTCTGCCTCGGATTGCTGGCCCTGGCCGTTGGCGTCGCCCTTCTGGACTGGTGGATCATCCGGTTGCGGCGCCGTTTGGAGGAGGAACGGTTGCAGCGCGAGTTTCTCGCCGCGGCCCGGCGGTCGGCGGCCGACACCCACCCCCAAGCCCGCGGCCGCGACGGCGAAGAACTTCCCCGCCCCGCCCGCGGCAACCGCCCCGCCGAGGGCCGGCCGGCGGAGGATTGAGGAACGGCCCGGCAACCCGGGCTTTTGCCGGCGCCCGGTTTCCCCTATGCTCTTTTTGGCATGCAGCCGGACCAAACAACCGATCCCCGCCCTCGTTCCGCGGCCGCCTCCAGCGGCTGTTTCGAAAGCGGCCGGCAGCCGTGGACGGGGTTCCCGTCCGGAAGCCGCCGTCCCGATGCCCGACCCGACTCATGATCGAACCGCTGCTCAAGGATGATGCGTTTCTGGAGGACGTCCGACGCGCCCGCCTCGAGGCGCCGGCGGCCCTGCATCTCTGGTGGCTGGGCCAGAGCGGTTTTCTTCTTCAATGGCGGGGACGGCATCTGTTGTTCGACCCTTACCTCCCGGATTCGCTGGCCCGGAAGCACGCCGGGACCGACCGGCCGCACGTGCGGCTGACCGCGCGGGTCGTGGCTCCCGAACGGCTCGACTTCATCGACGTGGTCACCTCGAGCCACAATCACACCGACCACCTCGACGCCGAGACGTTGCGGGCCCTGGCGGCGGCCAACCCGGACCTCCGCCTGGTTTGCGCCCGGGCCAACCTGCCGATGGCGGCGGAACGCTCCGGCTTCGAAGACGACGCCTTGGTGGACCTCGACCCGGAGGCCGAACCCCGCTCCGCCAAGGTCAAGGGCTTCGGCATCACCGCCGTCCCGGCCGCCCACGAATCCGTCGAGCTGAACGCCGCGGGACTCCACCGCCACGTCGGCTTCGTCGTCCAAGCCGGTCCCTGGCGCGTGTATCACAGCGGCGACACGGTCCGGTTTCCGGGAATGGAACGGTTGCCGGCCTTGCAGGACGTGGACGTGGCCATTCTGCCGATCAACGGCCGCCGTCCCGGAGGCCGCAACGCCGGCAACCTGACCGGCCCGGAGGCAGCCGAACTGGCCCGTGCCATCCGCGCCCGCCTCGCGATCCCCTGTCACTACGGGATGTTCGAGTCCGACCCCGCCACGCCCGAGGCCTTCGTCCGGCGCTGCGAGGAACTCGGGCAGGCCTGCCGGGTGCTCCAAGCCGGCGAACGGCTCATGCTGGGCGGTCGCGGGTGACCCGGCCGAAGCGGCGCCGGCCCGCGAGGTTGCCGTTGCCGTCCGCCGGTCCCGTCCTTATGCTCCCCGACCAGGACCACAACATCGTGAATGCCAACATGAGAACCACACTGCCGCTGTTGTCACTGCTGATGGGAACCGCCGTCCTTCAAGCCGCCCCGTGGGCCTCCTTCCCCGGCGGCCAGGGCCCCGGCCAGGGCAAACACATCGTCTTCCTCGCTGGCGACGAGGAATACCGCTCCGAGGAGGGCCTTCCCATGCTGGCCCGCATCCTCTCGGTGCGACACGGCTTCCGCTGCACCGTCCTGTTTTCCCAGGACCCGGACACCGGCGAAATCGATCCCAACAACCAAGTGCACATGCCGGGGCTCGATCACCTGAAGGACGCCGACCTCGTCGTGATGTTGCTCCGTTTCCGGGAATGGCCCGATCCGGAAATGAAGAAGTTCGTGGACTATTACCTGTCCGGACGCCCCTTCGTGGCGCTGCGGACCTCGACCCACGCGTTCCAGTACAAGCGCAATCCCCGCAGTCCCTACGCCCGGTTCGATTTCCGGAGCAAGGA
>RFJD01000296.1 GCA_003695015.1 Verrucomicrobiota bacterium
ACACGGCTTTGGCGGCGCCGGTTTCGCGCCACCCAACTGGTTTTCCTTCGCGGCATGCAGAAATGTTCCGGCCCGCAACCCCGGCGAACAAGCCCAATCCCCCTCGACCGCCCCGTTCCGCCCGGTGCGCCGCCTCCCGTCCGGCCTTCGTGGTTGACGCCGCCGCGGCCTTGGGTTGCCATGGGGCCATGACACGACGCATTTCTTCCACCCGCCGAATGCCGGGGCTCGCGGCGTGCAGGCCGGTGCGTACCGCCGTTTTCCTGGCTGCAAGTCTGGCGATGCTCGCCTCCGTCCGGGCGGAGGTCCGCCTGCATCACCTGTTCTCCGACCACATGGTCCTGCAACGCGGCAAGCCCCTCCCCGTCTGGGGCTGGGCCGATCCCGGCGAGGAAGTCAGCGTCACCTTCCGGGGCTACAGCGTCCAAACCCGCGCCAACGACGGCCGCTGGATGCTCTGGTTGCCGCCCCAAGAGGCCGGCGGACCGGAGACGTTGACCGTCCGCGGCAAGAACGAAATCGTCCTCCGGGACGTGCTGGTGGGCGAGGTCTGGATCTGCAGCGGCCAATCCAATATGGAGTTTCCCCTGAACCGTGCGTCCGACTCGGCGCCGGACATTGCCGACTCGGCGAACCCGAATCTGCGGCTCTTCACCGTGCCCAAGCGGAAGGAGCTCGAACCCATCGAGGACATTCAAGCCAGTTGGGTCGTCTCCGGCCCCGACACCACGCCGAATTTCAGCGCCGTCGGTTACTACTTCGGCCGGGCCCTCCAGAAAGCCCTCGGCGTCCCGGTCGGCCTGATCCACACCTCCTGGGGCGGCTCCCCGGCCGAGGTGTGGATGAGCCGCGACGTGCTGGAAAGCAACGAGGAGTACCGCCACGACATTCTCGAGACTTATGAACAGGCCAGGGCCCGCTACGAGGAAGCCCTCGCCCAATGGGAAGCCGCCCGCAAACAGGCGCAACAGGCGGGCAAGCCGTTCAACCAGCGCCGGCCCCGCGCGCCTTGGCGGCCCACCGAACTCTACAACGGCATGATCGCCCCCTTGATCCCCTTCGCCATCCAGGGCGCCATCTGGTACCAGGGCGAATCCAACGCCGGCCGTGCCTGGCAGTACCGCCGGCTCTTCGCCGACATGATCCGCAATTGGCGCCGCGATTTCGGCCAGGGCAACTTCCCCTTTCTGGCCGTCCAGCTCGCTCCGTGGGACAAGAACCGCCACCGCTCGCTCGAGGAAATCACCGCCGAACCGACCGAAAGCGACTGGGCCGAGTTGCGCGAAGCCCAGAATTACGTGGCCCAGACCGAGCCCAACGTCGGCATCGCGGTCATCACCGACCTCGGCGAAAAGGACGACATCCATCCCAAGCGCAAGAAGCCGGTGGGCGAACGGCTCGCCTTGGCTGCCCGGGTGATCGCCTACGGCGAGAAGATCGACGGCCTCAGCCCCACCTACCGGAGCGTCCGCTTCGAAGACGGCCGGGCCATCATCTCTTTCGACCACGTCCACGGCCCGCTCCAATACCGGGGCGACCAGCCGACCGGCTTCGCCATTGCCGGGCCCGACCGCAAGTTCGTCTGGGCGAAGGCCCGCCTCGTGGGCGACAAGGTCGAGGTCTGGAGCGACGCCGTCCCCAATCCCGTGGCGGTGCGTTTCGGCTGGGCCGATTATCCGGTCGTCAATCTCTACAGCGCCTCGGGCCTGCCGGTGTCACCTTTCCGCACCGACGACTGGCCCATGGTGACGAATCCCAATGACTGAGCACCACCCATGGTCCTTTCCAGCCATCGATTGCCGCTCATGAAACGTCTCAGCTCCCCTGCCGTCGTCCTGTCCCAACTCGGCCGCGCTGTCGGGGCCGGCGCCTTGGCGCTCGGTCTGCACGCGGCGGATCCCTCCAGTCCCGTGATCCTCGACGAATTCATCTCCGAAACGCCGGGCGTGCCCTCCGTCCATGCCAGCACCATCGCGGAAACCGAAAACGGCTTGGTGGCCGCGTGGTTCGGCGGCACTGAAGAAGGCGCCTTGGACGTCTCGATCTGGCTCACCCGCCAGGAAGGCGGCGTCTGGACCCCACCGGTCGAGGTCGCCAATGGCTACGACGCCAGGGAACACCGCCGGTTCCCCTGCTGGAACCCCGTGCTGTTCACCCGGGCCAACGGGGACCTGCTCCTCTTCTACCGCGTCGGCCCCAGCCCCAGTCGCTGGTGGAGCTACGTCCGCCTCTCGAAGGACGGCGGCCGGACTTGGGAACGAATCCGGCGCCTGCCCTCCGGCTATCTCGGCCCCATCAAGAACCCGCCCATCGAACTGCCCAACGGCATCCTCCTCTGCGGCTCCAGCACCGAGGATGCCGGCTGGCGCGTCCACCTCGAGTGGACCGAGGATCCCTTCCGCGCCTGGTTCAAGTCCAAGCCGCTCAACGACGCCTTCGTCCTGCCCGCCATCCAGCCCGCCGTCCTCCGGTACGACGAAAACACCTTCCAGATCCTGTGCCGCACCAAACGGGGCCGCATCGCCGAGGCGTGGTCCACCGACGGCGGCAATTCTTGGAGCGAGCTGCGCCGGACCAAGCTCCCCAACCCCAACAGCGGTCTCCACGCCATCCGGTTGCAGGACGGCCGGGTCCTGATGGCCTACAACCACACCGAACGGGGACGCCACCTCCTCAACCTGGCCACCAGCCCCGACGGCCGCCAATGGAACGCCGTCGCCGTGCTCGAAAACGACCCCGGCCACGAGTACTCCTACCCCACCCTGTTGCAGACCTCCGACGGCCGCGTGCACGTCGTGTACACCTGGCGCCGGGAGAAGATCAAACACGTGCTCCTGGAGCCGGAGAAGTTCGTCGAGCGGCCCATCATCGACGGGCGCTGGCCCGAGTAGGCTCCGGCCCCGGCGGCCCCGCCGCCCGCCAACCGCGCCAATCGCCCGGCCCGGCTGAACAAGTTCGGGCACCGGCCAAAACGCCGCTTGCCTTGCCCGCCCGCCTCGAGCAATCTCGGGCGGGTTTGATGGCCGACGGGCGACTCCCGCCGGCCAGTGCACGGAAGAATCAGGAGCAGGAAACCAGATAGCGTGTCCAAAGAAGATGCCATCGAAGTGGTCGGCACGGTGACCCAAGTGTTGCCGGGAACCATGTTTCGGGTCGCCCTCCCCAACGGCCACGAAGTGCTGGCCCACATCTCCGGCAAGATGCGGAAACACTTCATCCGCATCAGCGTGGGAGACAAGGTCTCCTTGGAGATGTCCCCCTACGACCTGAACAAGGCCCGCATCACCTACCGTCACCGGCGCTGATCGCGCTCTGCTTTCCCAGCCTCAGCAAAAAAACACGCGGCGCAGGAGTCCTGCGCCGCGTTCGTTGTTTCCGAAGGACGGGAGCCCGGTCCCGTCCCCCAAAGGGGCTTAGTAGCGACGGTCGTAACCGCCCCGACCACCGCCTCGACGGCTGTCACCGCGACGCGGCCCGCGGCCGTAACCGCCACCGCCACCCGAACCGCGCTCTTCGCGGGGACGGGCGACGTTCACCGTCAGGGGGCGGTTGTCCAAGGACGAGCCGTTCAGCGCCTCGATGGCCGCCTGGGCTTCCTCATCGGTGCTCATGGTCACGAAGGCAAAACCCCGGGGACGTCCGGTGGCCCGGTCCATCATGACCTGACAATCCACGACCACGCCGTGTTGGGAGAAGGCATCGTGGAGCTGCGATTCGCTGACGCTGTACGCCAGATTTCCGACAAACAATTTGTTGTTCATTGTGATGATTTGCGCCGACGCACCTGAACTCTTCCAGACCGTTCCCGACCGTCGGGTTTCAAATCATCACTGAACACCGAAAATAAACCGTTCAACTGAAGATTCACCGTTTCTGGACGCCCATGCACCGGACGCGTGGAGGGGAGCCTACCGCCTTTGTCGGGAAGCGCAACCGTTTTCTGAAAAAAAGTCTCCACGCACACTCTCCACGCCCCGTGCCGTGGGTCGCCCGTCCAAGCGCCGCCATGAGATCGGGTTCCCCGGCTTCGCACCGCCCGCGAACCGGCAACTCCCCATTTGCCCGGACGGGAAAATTGAGTATCGTCCCCAGCGTCGCAAATGAGGCAATTCGCCAACGCTTGTGATCGAGCCGACCTGAACCGCCCTCTTCCGGAGAGGGCCAACCTGCTTTGCCTGTGAACCCGTTCCCGCATGTCGATCCCATTCCGTTGCCGGCGCCGGTCTGGCTGTTCAAGGCGTTGCACGTGGTCACCCTGAGCCTGCATTTCCTGGCGGTGGAACTGCTGCTGGGCGGGCTGCTGGTGGCCGCGTGGTTGAATCTGCGCGGCGCCGGGGGCGCCGGCCCGACGGCATCGAGCCGACGCGATGCGGCCGCCTCCCTGGCCCGGCGGTTGCCGGTGGTGATGACCTACGTGATCAACCTCGGGGTGCCGCCGCTGTTGTTCGCCCAGGTCCTCTACGGCCGCGCCCTCTACACCAGCAGCATCCTGATCGGGGCGTATTGGATCGCCGTGATCGGGCTGCTGATGGCGTGTTACTGGGTGCTCTACCGGTTCGCCGCCGGCGCCACCGCCGGGCGGGCGGTCTGGTGGCAGGGCTTGCTGGCCTGGGTGTTGGCCGGGGCGATCGCCCGCATCTATTCCACGAACATGACCCTCATGTTGCGGCCCGAGGTCTGGGGCTCGATGTATGCCGCCTCCCCGAGTGGCACGCACTTGCCGCCGCCAGACCCGACGCTCACGCCGCGCTGGCTGCTGATGCTCGTGGGCGGGTTCGTCATGACCGGGCTGTGGATGGTCTGGTTGGCCGGACGGAGCCGTTCGATCGAGGAACCGGTCCGGGCGTATCTGGCTCGAAGCGGCGGCCGGTTGGCCTTGGTGGCGGGCATCATCCAAGTGCTGGTGGCCGTGTGGGCCGTGCGGGCCCAGCCGGATGAAGTCGTTTCGGGGGTGATGAACCGGCCGTGGTTCCAAGCGGGCGGCTACCTGTGGATCGCCGGCATGGCCGCCATCCTGGCGCTGGGTGGTTGGAGCGGGTTCGCCAAGGCCAACCGCGGTCCGGCCGCTTGGTTTGCGCTGGGCGTTGCCGTGGCGACCATGCTCGGGTTCACGTTGTTCCGCGACGGCGTGCGCGACGTGACCCTGGCCATGAAAGGCTTCGACGTGTGGGATCGCGCGGTCTATGCCAATTGGACCGTGGTGGGGCTGTTCCTGGTGTTGTTCGTCGTGGGCTTGGTGGCGGTGGGCTGGCTGATTTCGGTCATGCTGCGGGCCAAGCCGGTTTCCGAA
>RFJD01000297.1 GCA_003695015.1 Verrucomicrobiota bacterium
CCGGCATGTGGTCGTCGGCGCCGATGACGCGGTGCTGGACGGGTTTGTGATCGAAGGCGGTTACGCCATGCGGGGTGTGGGCGGCGGTGGGCCCGGCATGTCGCCGCCCGGCGCGCGGGGCGACTTGCGGCGGGGGGGCGCGGGACCGCGCCCGGGTCGGCGCCCCGGCCCGGCGCCGGGACGGCAGGGGATGCGGCGGGCGGCGGCGGGTGCCGTCCCGGAAGGCGGTGGCCGCGGAGCCATCCACACCACGCCGCAAGCGATTCTGGCCGGGCCGCCCCCAACCGCCGGTGCGGGCCTGCTGAACTACCAGGCCGCCCCGACGGTGCGCCACTGCGTTTTCCGCAACAACCACGCCGGCAAGGGGGGCGCGGTTTACAACCTGACCGCCCGCGGTTTTCCCCCGGGGCGGGGCGCCTCCGCGGGCGGGCCGACGCCGGTCTTCGAGGATTGCGTGTTCGAGAACAACCACGCCCGCGGGAGGGGCGGCGCGGTGAGCAACGACCTCGGCGCCAGCCCGGTGTTCCGGCGGTGCCGGTTCCTCGGCAACACCTGCGACCAGAAAGGCGGCGGCATGTACAACGACTTCGGCTGTTCGCCGTTGCTGGTGCAATGCCTCTTCGTCGGGAACCGGGCGTGGCAGGCCGGGGCCATGGGCAACGACGGCGGTTCCTCCCCGTTCCTGCTCAATTGCACCTTCACCCGCAACGAAGCCGGGGACGCCGGCGCCGCGCTCTACCAAGGCACCGGCACGCCGAACAACCCGGTCCTACGCCATTGCATCCTCTGGGACGACCGCTGCGCCCACGGCCCCGCCGAACTGTACAACTGGCACGAATCGATGCCGCTCGTCAGCCATTCCTGCGTGCAGGGCGGCTGGCCGGGCGAGGGCAACCTCGATGCCGACCCGCGCTTCCGGGATCCCGGAGCGGGCGATTTCTCGCCGGCGCCCGATTCGCCTTGTCCGCAGGCGGGTTGGACGGTGCTGGCGGAACCGGAACCGACCCTCTGGCCGCCTCCCGCCGAACGCCGCCCGCCCTTCCGCCCACCGGAAACCGCGACCGCGCCGGACCAGCGGCTCCCGGCCCAGGCGGTGGTGCGCGTCCGGGCCGGTGCCACCGCCGCGAACCCGGACGGCCGGAGCTGGGCAACGGCCTTCAGCGATTTGCAGGCGGCCATCGACCATGCCTGGCGTTGCGGCGGCGAGGTGTGGATCGCCGGGGGAACCTATCGCCCTGCCGCGACGCAGCCGGGCGACCGCTCCGCCTCCTTCCGGCTCCGTCCCGGCGTGGCGCTCTACGGCGGATTCGCCGGCACGGAAACGCAACGGGAACAACGCGATTGGACCGCCCACCCGACGGTGTTGAGCGGCGACCTCGGCCGGCCCGGCGAGGTCGCCGACAACGCCTTTCACGTGGTGATCGGCGCCGAGGGCGCCCGGCTCGACGGCCTGACCATCACCGGCGGGTGCGCCGACGGGTGGGGCTACGACGGCAAGGGCGGCGGGCTGATCACCTATCCGCGTGGGGTGTACGTCCCGCCCCGCGGACCCCGCACGGGCTGGACGGTCGCCGTGGCCCATTGTCGTTTCCTCGGCAACCGCGCCCGCGAAGGCGGGGCGGTGTACGACTTCGACCGGAGTTCGCCCCGCTACGAGGACTGCGTGTTCGAGGCCAACGAAGCCGGCTTCGGCGGCGCGGCGGTGTTGCGGGTGGGGGTCGAGGCCGTTTTCGATCGCTGCCGTTTCACCGGCAACCGGGCCCATTGGCGCGGCGGGGCGCTGCACCTGGACTACGGCAGCCGGGTGCGGTTCGTTGGCTGCTCCTTCGAGGACAACCAGTCCGCCCACCACGGCGGCGCCATCCATGCCTGCAGCCGGGCGTCCCAGTTGGAGAACACCGTCGCCGTCCTCGAACAATGCCGGTTCGTGGCCAACGTCGCTGGCGCGCGCGGCGGCGCGGTGGCGGCCGACGATGCCTCGCTGCTGGAGTTGCGGGGTTGCCGGTTCGAGCGCAACCGGGCCGGGGAAGGCGGCGGGGCGGTCGCGGCCGACCGGCGGGCGGAGGTCACGCTGACGGCCTGTGTCTTGGAGCCGGCGTCGGGCCCGGACGGCATGAACGACGTGGTTGCCGGCCCGGAAGGCCGGTTGCTCGGGCGGTGAACCCGACCAGGCGGAGTCGCGAGGAAAAATAGGACAATCCAAGCCTCTCGGTCGTCAGCGCGCTGGTTGCAGCCTCGCCCTGCGAGAGCTGGCTGCTCACCTGCTGTTCCACCGTCGGGCTCCAGCCCCGGAACAAAAAAGGCGGGGGGTAGTCCACGTCAGGGCATCGTTACCGTGGAACCGGTGAATACGGTGGTGACCGGCGCGCCCAAACAAGAACCGGCCACTGACCAGCCTGACGAGCGGAAAGCCAGGGTCCTCCGCCTCTCCCCGCTCCAGCTTCCCACCGCCGCCACCTCCACCCTCACCTGACTGCCGGCGCTCGACTTGGGCCGCGAAGCGTACCGAAGCAATGTCAGGTAAAAGCGCGGGCGTGGAAGGAACCGCATGACTTCACTGGGAAGGCACGCTGTTCACCCCAAGATGCCAAGTATGTCCCAGCGATCTTTCCACTGTCCAAGCCTCCTCTCGTCTATCGAGTGGTGCTTCGATGTTGGATTTCCGGGGCGTATTCCGCCGTGTTTGTTCAAATAGGCTTGGTGTGCCTTGTAGATATCGTTTCTTATCCACCAGTCGGGCACAATCCAGTAGCGCGGAGATGTGCTCGTATCACCCAAATCAACAAACACCCAAAATGTGGTTTCGTCGGCTTTCGGAGTCATTGGCTGGCCGCGCTCGATACTCGAATGCCACGTTTTCCCTCGACGCTTGGTCTTGACTTGAATGTATACCGTGCGACTTTCATCGCTGTTGCAGGCGATGATGTCAATCTTGGGCATGTTGCCTGCAAAAGGCACGGCAAAGGCGCCGCGCTTGTTCAATTCAGCGACAACGAAGTACTCGCCAGCGCGCGCGACTTGCTGATTCCTTGCTCCGCGTGACTGTGCTGACAACTGGGACCCTCCTTTCTGCTTGCAGTCGTTCAAAGAGAGAGGTCAGCGACGGGAGCCAGCCGCCGATGACGTTGAGTTTGTGTCCTGATCTGAAGGGCTGGCTTCCGTTTGCTGGGCCGCCTGGTTCTGCTCCCACGCCTTCAACCATTTGCTCAACTCGTCGTTCAGCATGGTGTTGACG
>RFJD01000050.1 GCA_003695015.1 Verrucomicrobiota bacterium
CCAACCCGGGAATCGCCGCGCGCCGGTCCGCCTCCGCCATCCAGCCGAACGGGCTGCCAAACGACCGCGCCAGGATGGCCATGTGCGAATTGGGCGTGGCCGGACTCAGGCTCACCACGCCGGCCACCGGCGGCACCTCGGCCGGCACGGCATCCGTGGCCAGAATGTCCTCCGGTCGCAGCCGCCCTTCGGCATAGGCCGTGGCGATCTCCCCGGCCGGAACCCACTTCAACCGCCCCAACGCCCAACCCGGCGCATAGCACTCGTCGCCCACCGCCCATGCCTCCGGGCCGCGCACTTCGATCCCCCGCGCCGCCAGCCAGGCCAGATTCTCCCGCGCGACGTCCGCCTGCTCGAAGGCCGGCATGTACACCACCCGCGCCCCCGGCGGAACCGGCAGGACCGACCGCACCCGCTCGAACCACTCCGCCACCTGCTCGATGGGAAACGGCTCCTGCCCGGCGAATTGGATGGCCGCCTCGCCCGGTTCCGCCATCGGCGGCCACAACACCGCCCCCACCACCGCCAGTTGGCCCTCGCGGCGCAGTGTCACCGCGTCGAACTCCTCCCGACTCATTCCCCGAAACGGCGCCAGCCGTGCCACCGCGTAGTCGTAGTGGAACGGGTATTTCCGGCTGTCCTGAAACCACACCCGATCCGGCTGCGCCAGCACCAGCGTGAATTTGACCCAGCGCGGCTTCAGCGACCACGGCGACCACGGCTCGGAGAGAAACGGGTCGTCGCCCCAACGCACTTGGTTCAGGCCGTCGTCCGCCGGCCCGGGCGCTGTCACCCGCACGCGGTAAAAGCGCGGACCTTCAGCCGGCAGATTCAGATCCGGGTACCCGGTCAAACCGCCCATCGCCCGGGCGAGCTCCTGCCACTGCCGCAGGTCGGTCGAGACTTCGAGCCGATGCACTTGGTTGCTGGGACCGCTCGAGGTGAACCGCAGCCGCCCGTTTTCATCCGGCCCGGACCACATCAACTGCGCCGGCTGGGCTTGGAGGCCCCAAGCCCCCAAGCCACAAATCGCCCAGCCGATCCATCCAAGCCGCAGCCTTGCTGTCATGAGATCCCAAGCTAAACCGGCCCCGGACGGTGTCCAGTCTCCGTCGCGCTGCCATCCCCCTTGCGGCGGCGCGTGGGCCCGGCGCACACGGCGTCGCAAGACCATGACTTGGGCTTTCCTCTGGCATGAACGCTGCTAACGTCTTTGCCCATGCGGGATCTCCATGTGTCGCGCAACCGGGCCGCCGCGGCGCCGTCGGCATGGCGGCGGGGCTGGAGCTGGTGGTTGACCGCCGGGCTGGTCGCCCCGGCCCTGGCCGGCGATTTGCGCCTGACGGTCGAGCCGAGCCGGGCCCGGATCGACTTCGAGCCCCAACCGGCGGTCGAGCGTTATGCGGTCGAGCAGGCGCCCTCGCCCCTCGGGCCCTACGGGGTCGGCGGCGTGCTCTCGACCGCCGACTACCACTGGGAGGGGTCGGCCACCGGGCCGCACGCCTTTTACCGGCTGGCGATGGAGCCGTTGAGCGACCGGGCCATCTTGGCGGCGATCGTGTTGAACCGGCTGGCCTACGGACCGACGCCCGACTGGCTGGACCGCCTCCGGGACACCGCCAAGGGATGGACGCCCGAGGCTTGGATCCGGCAGCAACTCCAGCCCGAGACCATCACCGAAACGCTCGATCAACCGCCGCCCAAGCTGGACTGGCAACGGGTGGTGGTGACGGGCATCGCCTCCAGCTCCCGGCTCTACATCTACCCGAGTCAGGCCGGCGAAGTGTACATCGACGACATCCGCTTGGTGGAAGGCACCGACCCCGACCAGGGCGTGAACCTGGTGGCGAACGGCGATTTCGAGGTGCCGATCGAAACCGCATGGAACGTCTCGGCCAACCTGGCGGGCAGTTCCCTGAGCACGGACATCAAGCACTCCGGCCGGAGCGCGTTGCACCTCGTGGCCACCAGCGGCGGCACCACCCGCAGCTCGGCCATCTGGCAGGAAATCAACCCGCCCCTGCGCCGGCGCGCGACCTACACCCTCAGCTACTGGTACCTGCCCACTCCACAGGGCGAGAACCTCACTCTGCGTCTCTCCGGAGCGGGCAGCTATCCGGGGACCGGCATCGACTCGACCCACAGCCTGATGCCGGTGGAGTTCCTCCCGGGCGTGTTGTACGAGCGGCTGAGGGCCGGGCAGGCCACCATCGATGACCTCCGCGCGTGGGTGTTGTTGCACGCGGTCCGTTCCGAGCGGCAGTTGCTCCAGGTGCTGCTGGCGTTTTGGGACAACCATTTCACCACCCTCTACTCGAAGAGCCGCGATTGGTTGAACGGCCGGCTGGACGACCCGGTCGAGGCCCGGCGGGCCGCGGCCGGTTTCGAGTTCCGCGAATGGGATCGCTGGCGAAACCTGCTGCTCGACCCGAACGCCACCTTCCACGACCTCTTGGTGGCCAGCGCCGAAAGCCCGGCCATGATCATCTACTTGGACACCGTCAACAACCGGAAGGGCAAGGCCAACGAGAACTACGCCCGGGAGTTGCTGGAGTTGTTCACCATGGGCGTGGACAACGGTTACGATCAAACCGACATCGAGCAACTCGCCCGCGTCTGGACCGGTTGGCGGGTGGCCAAGCTGCCGCCGGACCAGGCGGACAACCCGCTGGCCGAGCCGGTGGCCGACCCCAACACCGATCCCGGCATTTGGACTTTCTGGTACGACCCCTCGCGGCATGACAGCGGCGGCAAGGTGCTGTTCCGGGCCCGGGTGGTCGATGCGCGGTTCGGCCCGCCTTACTCGGGCACCTCCATGCAATTGGTCATCCAACCGCGCCGGCCCGCCGATGGCTGGCAGGAGGGTTACGAGGTTCTCAAACACCTCGCCAACCTGCCCCAGACCCAGGAGTTCATCTCCGTCAAGCTGTGCCGCTTGTTCGTCCATGAAAACTTCCAGCACGGCGTGTACGACTACACCGCGCCGGACCTCTCCCCGGAAGGCCGCTTGGTCAGGGCCTGCATGGAGGCGTGGAACCGCCGGGCCGCCGACGGCCGCCGCGGCAACCTCCGCGCCGTGCTCGAGGCGATCTTCGCTTCGGACCTGTTCCGCGGCCGGGCCGCCCTCCGTCAGAAGGTCACCACCCCGCTCGAATTCGTCGTTCGCTCGGTGCGCGCCTTCCGAACCCCCCGGCCGGAAGGCGGCTGGACGGCGGACACCGACGGCTACGACCTGATCGAGCCGTTGGAGCGGATGAACATGCCGATTTTCGAGCGCGAAGATCCCGACGGCTGGCCGGAGGCGGGGCGCGACTGGGTCAGCAGCGCCGGGCTCATCGAGCGGATGCGGTTCACCCAACACTTGGTGGCCGCGCCGCGTTCGGTCGTGAAGCTGGCCGAGTACGGCCGGGGCCACGGGGACAACGTGGCCGACCCGACGGCGGTGGTCCGCGCCCGCTTGGAAGGCAACCGCCAGCGGGATCCCGCCCAAGTGGTGGAGACCCTGCTGGAACTCCTCTTTCCCGGCGAAGGCCGCGACAACCTCGCCCCCGACCGCGCCCTGGCGATCGAGTTCCTCAACACCGACGCGGCCGGCAACCCCGCGGCGACGCCGTTTCGCGACCTTTCACCCGACAGCCCGGAATACGACCAGCGCATCCGCAGCCTGGCGGCCCTGCTGCTGGCGTTGCCCCGCATCCAGGAACAGTGAAGTGACCCGCATCCCTCCCGACGCCATGTCCCGCTTGCAACTCCTCACCCGTCGCGGCTTTCTGGAACGCTCCCTGCGGCTGGCTTTGGGCGCCTCGGCCGCCGCCGCGCTCAACACCCCCGCCTTCCTGCGCCGCGCCCTCGCCCAGGGCGCCCTGCCGGCCGGCGACCGCAAACTGCTGTTCATCTTTCTGCGCGGGGGCAACGACGGCCTGAACACGATCATCCCCCACGGCGATCCGGCCTACTCGGCCGCC
>RFJD01000298.1 GCA_003695015.1 Verrucomicrobiota bacterium
CGTTGATCAGGCCCCGCAGGACGGGTTGGTCGGTCGCGGTGTAGCGGTCCAGGAGGTCGGGCAGTTGTTCCGCCCCGATCCCGGACCGCAACCGCCGGGAACCGCCCCGGGAGTCCGGCAGGTCCATCTCGGCCTCGAGCAGCTCGGCGACGTGGTTGAGCCGTCGGCCCGCCCTCTGGAGGGCTTCGAGGTACCGGACCGTCTCGCGGGGAAGGTCGCGCGCCCCGGCGACGGCGTCCGGATCGTTCAGGTTCACCCGGGGACGGCCCCCGGCATCCACGTTGGGCTCGTAGCTCGCGTCGGTCAGCAACCGCTGCCAACCGGCGTCCAACCGCCCGTCCTGATCGTCCGGCGGCCAGCGCTCTCCGCCGTCGTCCTCGTTGGGATCGAGCCGCAGGTTTTCATTGGCGTCCTCGCCGGCCAACAACTCCGGCCCGTACCCCTGCCCGGCCAGCCAGGCCGGCACGGTCCCCTCCCGCAACACCCCTGCCGGCGGGACGTTGGTCGTTTCTTCGCCCGCCGCCGGCCCCATGTCTCCGGCCGCTTCGCCCGAACTGTCGGACTCCGGGACGGCGCCGGGGAAGAGAGACGTCCCGCCGGACGGCGGTTCCTCCTCGCCGAAGGCGCCCGGGCCGGTCGGATCGCCTTCGGATTCCGGGCTCAGGGCGGCCAGCCACTCCGCCGGCGCGGTCCGGACGTTCAACCGCGAGGCTTCGTCCGAAAGCCCGAAGCGGACCTCCTCCCCCTCGCCGTCCGCCTCGCTCCATACCGTGAAAAACCAACGTTCGGCGCCGTCATCGACGATCTCCTGATGGCGCAATGCATCGGCGGCTTCGCGCCACTCTTCTGTGGCAACCGACGCCTGCGCCAGCGCCGCCGCCCGCCATACGCCGCTCCACATCGCCGCCCACGCCTGCTGCCCTTGGAGGGTGGCCGCTTGGGCGGTGGCCTCCGCCCGCGTCGAATAGAGCAAACTCACCGCCACCATCGAGCTGAGCATCACGATGATGAGCACCGTCAGCAGGACAAAACCCTCCTGCGGGCGCCGTCTTTTGGACTCCGCCGTCTTCTCCCGGCTCGCGGTCCTCTTGCGCCTCAGCCCGCTCATGGCCGGAACCCTCCCCGGCGGGGACGCCGTCCTCCCGGACCCGGCTCTTCCCCCAAGCCGTCGTCCTCCGTGACCGGCCGGCCGGGCCTAGCCCGGAAATCGCCGCCGCCCCGGTCGAATCCGCCGCCGAACACCCCCAAATCCGCTTCCTCTTCGCCCGTCCCGAAACCCGGCTCCGCTTCGCCGCCACCGGCCGCCTCGCCGCCACGGCCTTCTTCCGCCGCCGCCATCCCGGCTTCACCGGCCACCCACACCGGAATCAAACGGCGGAAAACTTCGCCTTCGGGCGTGTCTTCGGCGGTTTCCCCCTCGGCCGGCGGATCGAATCCGAGGGTGACCTCGACCGCCAACGGCGGTTCCCCGCCCGCCCAGCTCTCGGCCCACTGGCTACCGTCCCAGTAACGCAGTTGAAACCGGCGCACCCCATCCAACACCGAGACGCCTGGCTCGATCGGCGCGTTGGTCCGCCCCGCCTCCAGCAGTTCGCTGAAGGTCACCACCCCGTCGGCCGCGTCCGCCGGCGTCTCGATCCCGGCGGTTTCCCCGCTTCCGGAGTCCAGAACCACCGGCGTCTCGGTCCGCCGCAGAGAGGGCGGCGGCGCTTCCGGATCCTCCGCTGGCGGCAGCGCGTACCGCACCCGCCGCAAACCGGCCTCTCCCCGGGCCCAACCCCCGCCTTGGGCAAACACGAACTCCAACTCGGCGGCGTCCCCGCGCAATGCTCCGGCCTCCGGCGCCAGGCAACCCAGCTCGACCGTCAGCCGCTGCATCACTTGCCGAACCGCCCCCAGCCGCTCCAGCTCGGTCAGCACCCCCGAGCGGAATCGCTCCGCCTGATGATGGAAGAACAAAACCACCCCCAGCAGCCCGGCCGCAATGCCCACCGCCAGCACCACTTCCACGAGGGTGAACCCCGCCTCGCCGCCGGCCGGCCGTGGCGCGTCCCGGTCGGCCATCAACCTTTTACCTGAAGGGCGGACGACGGTCATGGCCATGGGGTCGCACTGCTCCCGGACGTTTCTTCGTCCGTGCCGCCGCGGAAGAGACCAAGGTCCGCCGGCTCCGAGGAACCCGGGGCCGCGTTGGTCACCCCGGCGCGCCATGGAACCGCCGACGCCAATCCGGACAGCCGCACATGGGTCCGCTCCTCCGGCCCGCGCACCACCACCGTCACCAGGGACAGCCCCGGCCCCCCATCCCAGCCGAAGGTGTACGGCACGACCTCCACCCGGGCGTTCCAATCCGCGAAAGGTTCCTCCAGGGATTCCCAGCCGCTGTTCTGCAAGGGCCGCATCCCCAACTGCACCTCCGCCAACACGGTGGCCGCCAGGTCCGCCGCATGACACTCCCGGCGCAACGCCTCGACCTTGTTCAGCGCCGCATTCAGCCCCCCGCCGATCACGGCCGCGGCAAAAACAAACAACACCAGCGCCAGCACCACCTCGAGCAGAATGGCGCCGGAATCCGCCCGGGCGACGCCTCTCCGCCGTCGCTCCCGACTCGTTCCCTGGCCGCCCGGTTTCATCGTCATCGCGGCTCACCCGCCTCCCCGGACGGTGGCGTGGGGAACACCGGCAAACCGGGGGTCATCGGAACCGAATCCCCGCCGCCCTCCAACCATTCCTCGGATTCCTCCGGCGCCAGCAGCCGATGGCGCACCCGGCCGGTCAGGCCGTCCAGTTCCACCAGGTAAAGGCGCGGGTCGGAGGGTTCGGCCGCCGCCACCAACCAACGCACGCCGGCCGAGCGCCCTTCGGGATCGAAAACCAACCGGCCCTCGGCGGCGTCCGTCTCCCCGGCGAAGTCCAAGGACGAGCCCCACCCGGCCGCCGTTGTCTCCGCCCCCGCGGCCACCGTTTCGCCGCCCCAAAACCGTTCGAGCCGGATCCATTCGGCCAGTTCCCGGTGCTCCAAGCCCGGCAACCGCAAAGGATCGAACTCCCCCGGGCGGGCGAGAGGATCGGATTCGATCGCCAGTTCCAGCAGCGCGGGTGCTTCCGCGGAATCGGACGCCGGCCTGCCGGTGGACATCTGCCCGACCGGGGTCGTCCGCCAAGTGACCCGCACCCGACGACCCCGGAGAGCGGCCTCGGCCCGGGCTTGGCGGAGGACGGCTTCGAAACGTTGGACCCCCTCGGGCAGGCCGGAGCGGCTTTCCAAGGGCGTCAG
>RFJD01000299.1 GCA_003695015.1 Verrucomicrobiota bacterium
TCCGCCAACCGTTCCGCCAGCGGCCGGGAGGGCACCAACAACACCCGGAACAGCCGCCGCAACTCGGTCCGGGTGGCCGCGTCCACGCCCGCCCGGCGCAACCCCACCACGTTCAGCCCGGAGACGCTGTTGTCGCCGCGGGCGATGGTGGCGGGCGGCAGGTCCAGGCTGATGGCCGAACCGCCCTGCATCATGGCCAGCCGGCCGACCCGCACGAACTGATGCACCACGCAGTTGCCGGAAATGAACGCCCCGTCCTGCACCTCGACGTGCCCGCCCAACAACGCCCCGTTGGCCAGGATGACCCGGTCGCCCAGCCGGCAGTTGTGGCCCACGTGGCTGCCCGCCATGAGGAAGCAGCCCGACCCGATCACGGTCGGCTCCTCCGGCGTGTTGCTCCGGTGCACCGTCACGTGTTCCCGGAAGATGTTGTCCGCGCCGATGATCAACCGCGTCGGCTCGCCGCGGTACTTGAGGTCCTGCGGCGCCTCGCCGATGACGGAGCCGGCGTGGAAACGATTGCGGGGGCCGATCTCGGTCCAGCCGGCCAGATGCACGCCGGGACCGACGACGCACCCCGCGCCGAGCCGCACGCCGGCTTCGATGACGGCGTATGGCCCCACCGTGGCCTCGGGATGCACCTCCGCCCGGGGATCGATGATGGCCGTGGGGTGAATGCTCATGACGACGCGGCGTTCAGGCTCACGGGTGGAAATAGCCCAGTTCCCGCAGGGAAACGAAATCCTCCGGCCGGGCGGTCGTGGGGCGGCCCAGGATCACGTGGTCCAGCACCTCGATCCGCAGCAACTGGCCGGCACGGATCAGGTCGCGCGTCACCCGGATGTCCGGTTCGCTCGGCGAGGGATCCCCGCTGGGATGGTTGTGGGCCAGGATGACCGCCGCCGCATTGGCCAGGATGGCGGCGCGAAACACATCGCGCGGATGGATGTGGACCGCGTCCAGCGTGCCGGAGCCGAGCCGCTCGATCCGGATCAGCCGGCGCCGGGTGTTCAGCAGCAGCACGTGGAAATGCTCGGTCTCGTACTGCCGGCATTCCTCCCGCAGCAGCCGCGCCACCACCTCCGGGCTGTCCACCAACGGCGCCTCGGCCTGCAATTCGCGGGCGATCCGCTCCCCGAGGCTGAAGGCGGCCTTCAGGGTCACCGCCTTGTCCGGACCGATCCCCGGCACGCTGGCGATCTCCTCCAACGGCGCCCGGGCCAGTTGCTCGAGTTTCTGGAACTTGCTCAGGAGTTGCTCGGCGGCCTGCAGGGCCGAAAGACCCTTGGTGCCGGTGCGCAGCAGGATCGCCACCAGCTCCGAGGTCTTCAGATCGGCCGCCCCGCGCAGGCGCAACCGCTCCCTCGGCCGTTCCGAGGGCGGCAGGTCCTTGATGCGCGGTCCGGCGTTCACGGGCACGGATGTTGGCCTTCGCCCTGAGGGTTGGCAACGAAATCCCGGCAAGCCCGCGCGGCGTCCCCCAAGCCAAAGGGCGCGTTCCCGGGAAGGAAACGCGCCCTCGCGAAGGGGTTGTCGACCGGGGCCGGCTCAGCGAACGAGACTCCGGACGCCGCCGGCCGGATAGACGTAGTTGAGATCCAGCGCCTGCTGGATGCGGACCTGCGCCTCGCTCAGATGCGCGCGGGTGTACGGATCGAGCCGGCCGGTCTCCGCGGCCAGGAATCGCCCGATCTCCTCATTGAGCTGGCGGAGCTGGTTCAGCGCCAGCGTGGCGACCGGTTTGTGCGAAGCCCCCGGCCAGCCCTCCGGCAGGCTCAGGTCGATCAGCCGTTCCAGGTGCTCGCGCTGGAGATTCCGGCGCAGGCTCGAAATGAGCGGCTGCCGCGCCGTGTAAGTGCCCTGCGGCTGGCTCTGGATCTCGGTCCAGATCGCATCGTGCAACGTGCCGAACAACTCCGGCAACGTGAGGGCATCCTCGCCCGGCGGCGTGGCCAGCTCGTTGTCGAACACGCGGCCCAGCGTGGTCGGGTTCAGGATCATCGTCAGCGTCGAGGCCTGGATGGCCATGATCCGGTCGTGAACCGGCCAGTTCGAGTCGTCCATGGCCCGGCTGGTGTCGTCCAGCCACTTGTCGGTGGTCAGGTGGCGCAGCAGTTCGGGCGTCAGGCCGAAGGCTTCATCGCGGAAGGCGTTTTCGACGACGAACTGGAGGGCCTCCCGCTGCTGGGCGGCGGGCACGACCTCCAGGGGCGGCCGGCCGTTGGGGTCGCCCTTCTTGTCGCGATGCACGAACATGCCGCCGATCCAGTTGGCCATCATGCTCAAGGCCCGCGTCTGCAACCCGAGCGTCAGTTCGTAGCCGCGCCGGGCCCGGGCCCAACTGTCGCCGTCCTTGACGAACTCGGTCAGCAACCGCCCGCGGTGGTAGCGCGCCAGCTCCATTTGCCGGCGGGCGTAATTGATCGGGTCGGCCGCAAAGTCGTACCGGCGGGCCAGCGGGTCGGGGCCGAACGTGTCCTCGTCGGTGGCGTACTGAAGCTCCGGTTCGGCCGCGCGCGAGGCGATCTTTTCCAAGTCCTCGGGCTTGTCGCTGAGGCTGTAGCCGTACTCGATGGCCCAGTAGTCGTACGGGCCGATGTCGATCATGCCGTAGTCGCCTTGCGGATCGTCGGGGCGGATGCGGTACATGTTGATCGGCACATAGTCCATGACCGAGGCCGCGAAGGGTTTCTTGCCCTTGATGGCCTCGGAGTTGATCTCCTCGAGGCGATAGAGGCTGGAGGCCTTGAAGTTGTGGCGCAGGCCGAGCGTGTGGCCGACCTCGTGGGCCACCAGATCCGCCACCAACGGGCCGACGAACCACTCCGGAATCCCGTCCAGCAGGTCCTCCTTCGGCTCCGGTTTCTTGCCGTCCTTGTTGCCGTCGTTGCCTTCGCCCTTCGTTTGCGCGGCCAGGTCGGGCCGGAGCAACTCGAGGTTGAAGCGCGCCAACGCCATGTCCAAGGCGCGGAACTCGGCCGCCCGGCAGTAGCCGTTGACCTGGCTGAGCCGGTGCACCAGCCCGTCGTATTCCTCATCGCCCAGCAGGGAGGCGTCGGCCGTGGCCAGCGGATGGCCGCCGTAGGGCTGCGGACCGCGGCTGCGGATTTCCTCGATCACCGCCAGCCGGGTGGCGGGGGCGGCCAGGAGGACGCGCGGGTCGAACTGCGGCCGGGTCTGCAGCCACGCCAGGGTCTCCGGGCTGAAACCTTCGGTGGCCAGTTGCGGCAGGACCTGCGTGAACTGCCGCCAGTAGTAGCGAATCCAGCCATCGGTCAGGATGATGTCCGCGTCGAGGATTTCGCCGGTCAGGGGGTTGACCCGGCTGGGGCCGATGGCGGTGCCCACGTCGTTGTTGAGCCAGCGGATGAAGTTGTAGCGGACGTCCTCGGGATCCTTCTCCATGTGGGCCCCGGTGGCGGCGTCCTGGTAATAGACCTCGATGGCGTTGGCCAGGCCGACCTTTTCGAAGGCTTTGTTCCACATCAGGATGCCCTCCCGGACCCAGCGGCGGTAGCGGATGGGGGTGGTGTGTTCGATGTAGAAGATGATCGGGTTCTTGACCGGGCTGACCTTGAGGTTCGGGTCGGCCTTCTCGAGGTGCCAGCGGTTGATGTAACGCACCCGGGCATCCTCGACCTGGTACTTGCCGAGGTCGCGATAGCTGGTGGTGAAGTAACCCACACGCTCATCGGCGGGGCGGGGCTTGTAGGCCGGGTTGGGGACGATTTCGCTGATCGAGTAGTAGAGCGTTTTGAGCGTCCCGTCCCTCATCGGCAGCTCGAAGGCCACCTCGATGTTGTGCGGAAAGGCCTTGGCCGTCTTGAGCGTGGCCAGGTGTTTTTGGGCCCCGTTGACCATCGGTCCGAAGAACTTCTCCGCCTGTCCTACCAACAGGCCGTCCAGGTCGATCGTCGGGCCCCAGTTGGTCAGCATGGTCAGGATCGGCACGTCCACCACCACCTTGTCGGTGAAGAGCCGCTTGACCGAGGCCTTGGACTGGGGATCGCCGGTCGAGCGGGTTTCGAGATTCTCGGCGATCATGACCATCCGCTTGCCGTGTTGGCGGAAGTACACGTACAGCTCGCCGGCCTGAAGTCCGGCGTAGCGCTCGCCGCTGGCGACGGTCAGCGCAATGAAGAACCGTTTCTTGGCGTAATCGCGCGGGAACGCCGCCAACGCCTGGTTATCCTGAGGCCGGATCCACAACGAGAGCAGGGGGCGGGCACGGTCGATCGTCGAAATCACCTGCGTGTACCCCTTGAACACCTCGGTGTGCGGCGGGAAGGTGGGTTTGCCGGGTGCGGGCGACTTCGCCTCGGCGGCGGCAAGGGAGGCCGCCAGCCCCAGGCCACAAGCCGCCATCCTCATGACCACCGGCCGGAGCGGGAAGGTCCGGGCCGGCTTGGGCAGGATCGTGGAATGTGTCTGCGGGTGCGAGTTCATGGGCGGGAAGCCTAGGGGGCTATGGGGGCCGCCGTCCAGTCCGGTTTGCATCCGGGGCCAACAGGATCGGCGAAGAGGCCGCGTCCGGGTCCGGGGGTGTCTGCGCGGCTTCGTTGCCGGAGATGCCGGGCGAGTTGCCGGCCCACGGCTTGGAGCTGCAGAAGGGTTCTTTGGCGGCACGGGACTTGCTGACAAAGGCGGGTTCGACCCGGACTTGGTGGGCGCTGGTGGGCCGGCCGCATCCCGGCAGGATGCCGGCGAACCGGCCCGTTTTCGGCAAACCGGAGCGTTGACACGTGGCGCGGGCGGTCATTAGCTTCCCCCGGTTCGCGAACCGAGAGACAACGTCATGGTACTGAGAATCAGTTTGATCGTCGCCATTCTGGCCAGCATTGGCAGCCTGCTGGTCAGCCATCTGCAGGTCGCCAAGAAGATCGCTGGTCTGGAAACGACGCTCAGCGCGACCCAGGCCCAGTTGGCGCAGACCCAAAGCGATTTGGATCAGGCCCGGGCGGATTTGCAGCAAAAGACCGATGAGCTGGACCGCACCCAGCGCGAGCTGGATCAGACCAACGAGCGTCTGGCCGAAATGACCCGCCGGGCCAACCAGCAGCAAGCCCGCGCCGACCGCGCCGAACAGGATTTGAACAAGACCCGCACCGAGCTGACCGCCGCCCAGCGCGACTTGGCCGCATGGAAGGCGCTGGGCATCCCGGTGGACGAGGTTCGCAACCGCCTCGAGGAGCTCGTCCAACTCCACAAGGCCTACACGGCCCTCGAGGACGAAAACGCCCTCCTGCTCCGCAAGGTCAACGAACTGAACGACCGGCTCGCCATCTACGAGCTCGAAACGCCCAACCCGCCCCCGCCCATGCCCGGCGTGAAGGGCAAGGTCGTGGCCGTCGATCCCAAGTGGGATTTCGTGGTGCTGGACATTGGCGGCAAGGAAGGCGCCCTCCAGCGGGGCGAACTCCTCATCAGCCGCGACGGCAAACTCGTCGCCAAGGTCCGCATTATCCGGGTCGAGGACGATTACTGTGTGGCCAACGTCCTGCCCGAGTGGAAGCAGGCCGACGTGCAGGTGGGCGACATCGCCCTTTACTAGGTCGAACCGGGAACCGATAACCCTCCGCGAGACCGTTCCCCGATGCGTCGCTGGTTCGCCACCCTCATCCTCTTCAGCGGACTCTGGCTGATGGCCGGTTGCGCCACGACTGACGAGCCGGCCAACCGCTCCGAACGGCCGTGGAACGCCCCGCGCAGTTGGGAACACGGCGTGCCCGCCAGCATCATGGAAGGGCGTTGAGCCCGCGACCGCGGCCGGCCTGACCCGCCTCCCACTGCTTCCAAGACGCCCGGGGTGTGCCCCCCGGGTTTTTCCTTTGTCCGGTTGCGGGAGACCGGCGCCGGGATTGACGGTCCGCGGGGCGCTCTTCAGACTTCCCGACCTGTGCCTGATGCGTTGGGGCCATTGCCGGCAGAAGCGAGCACCGGACCGGAGGACGCCGTTTTGGTGACCCGGGCCCAGGGTGGCGACTTGGACGCCTTCGAGGAGCTGGTCCGCCGCCACGAGAAGCGCGTGTATGCCCTGGCCCGCCGGATGTTGCGCGATCCGCACGACGCCGAGGACATCACCCAGCAAACCTTCCTGAGCGCCCTCGAGAACTTGGACCGTTTCCGCGGGGACGCCTCCTTCGGCACCTGGCTGATGCGCATCGCCACCCATGCTGCGCTGAAAGTCCTGCGCAAACGGGCCGGGTTGGACACCGTGTCCCTCGACGAGAACACCGAGCCGGACGCGGACGGCCGGATCCCCCGCCCGGAGTTCGTGGCGGATTGGAAGGAGTCGCCCGAGCGTCTGGTGCGTCGGCGGGAGACCCGCGACCTGATCGAGCGGGCGCTGGCCGAGCTGGACGAGAAACACCGGCTGGTGTTCCTCCTGCGGGACGTGGAGGGGCTTTCCGTGAGGGAAACGGCCGAAATTCTGGGGATCACCGAGGCCAACGTGAAGGTGCGGCTGCTCCGGGCCCGCTTGGCCCTGCGCGAACGGCTCACCCGGTGGTTCGGCGACCCGGATCGCGGCCGGGCGCCGCACCGGCACGATCCTGAGCCGCCGTCGCCCCCCGGCGAGAGCGGCCACTGAGTCCCGCCGGGGGGCGGAGGAGGCCGCCGTGATCGGCCACCTTGGCGCCGGGGTTTGGCGGCGGCCGGTCCGGAGCCGAGTTTCTCTCACATCGATTATTGATTTTGCTTGGAAGAGCATGACGCGAGGTTTAGCTTTGGTTTACGATGAGTGAGCGGACCAGACAGCAGCGACGGGCGCTTCTCCTGGGGATCGGCTTGGACAGCGACGGCCACAAGCGGGTGACCACCGGCCCCAACTTCGCCCTGGTGGGCGGTTCCAAGGAAACCCACGAGGAAATGACCGAAAAGGCCATCAAGATCAACGAGAAGTTGGCCCGCCGCGGCAAACGGCTCGAAGAGGTCAGCCGTGAGGAGTTCGACGAGATCGCTCACTCGGTGGGATTGCGGCGTCACACACCCGAGACCAACTGATCCGCGAGCCCGACTTTGGTTTCCCCAACGATCCGAGCATGCAGGAGCATCCCTACCTTTTCCTGGCGGTTCTGGCGGCGGCGGGCGTGGCTTTTTGCGTCGGCCCGCTGGCACTGGCCCGGTTGTGGACGATGTTGTTCAGTCCGGCGCGGCCCGGCCCGGTCAAGAACGCCACCTACGAGTGCGGCTTGGAACCGCAGAGCGATCCTTGGCGGCGGTTTCACGCCGGCTACTACGTCTATGCCATCATTTTTCTGGTTTTCGACGTCGAGGCGGTGTTCCTGCTGCCCTTTGCCGTGGCCTTTGGCGGTTTGTCGGTGGGCGCCTTTCTGGCGATGATGGGCTTCCTGTTGCTGCTGGTGGAGGGGTTGGTCTGGGCCTGGCGCAAGGGTGTGCTGCAATGGCGGTGAGACCGGGGCGGACCGCGAAGGAGTGTCGAGCATGGATCCGGGACTGCAAAACGAACTGAGCAAACGGGGCATTTTCACGACCACGTGGCAGGAGCTGCTGCGGTTCGGCTACAACTGGGGTCGGAAGAACTCGTTGTGGCCGTTGAACTTCGGCTTGGCCTGCTGCGCCATCGAGATGATTGCCGCCTCGATGGCGCGCTTCGACATCGCCCGCTTCGGCGCCGAGGTGTTCCGGCCTTCCCCCCGGCAGGCGGACCTGATGATCGTGGCCGGCACCGTCACCAAGAAGATGGCCCCCTTGGTGGTGCGGCTCTACAACCAGATGCCCGAGCCCAAGTACGTCATCGCCATGGGCGCCTGCGCCATCTCCGGCGGGCCGTTCAAACAGGGCTACAACGTGTTGAAGGGCATCGACCGCTTCCTGCCGGTGGACGTTCACATCCCCGGTTGTCCGCCCCGGCCCGAGGCCCTGTTGCACGGCCTGATCACCCTCCAAAAGCTCATCGAGGCGCAGGAAATCCACGGCCCCAACAAGCCGCGGCATCTCCAGGAAACCGCGCCCAACGAGTACCCGATCCCCAGGTACGGGCGGTTCGATCTGGATCCGCCCAAGAACCCGGAAGTCTGGCCGGGCCGTCCCCTGCCGCGCGGCGAGAACAAGTGACTTTGCCCATGAGTGCCTGTGCTTCCTCCCCAACCTCCGGCGGTGGCGCTTCCGGCTCGCTTCCGAGCTTGGAGGCGTTGCGGGACCGCCTGCTCGAAGCCGTGCCCGGGGCGCAGATCCAGATCCAGCCCAACCCGGCCGTGCCCGAGCAAAGTTCGCTGGTGGTGGACCCCGCCCATGCGGTCGCGGTGGCCCGTTATCTCCGGGACGCCGAAGACCTCCGGCTGGACTACTGCTCCAACGTCACCGGGGTGGACTGGCTCGACGCCTTCACCGAGGAAACGGTGACCCGCACCCGGGTGGTGGAGGGACGGGAGGTGACCGTCGAAGAGACCATCCGCCACCGCCGCCCCGGATACCTCGAGGTGGTGTATCACCTGTACTCGATGAGCCTGCGCCACGGTCCGGTGATCCTCCGGCAACGGACCCGCAACCGCGTGGACGACACCCGGGTGGCGAGCCTGACGCCGGTCTGGCGCAGCGCCGAGTTCCAGGAACGCGAGGTTTATGACCTGTTCGGCGTCCAGTTCGAGGGACACCCGGACCTGCGGCGCATCCTGATGTGGGACGAATTCGCCGATCATCCGATGCGGAAGGACTACGTCGAACCGGACGACTACGAATACGAGCCGACCCCGAATGCCGAGATTCTGCCCAAGGCGCGCCGGCACTATCCGTTGGAGGGAACCGCATGAGCAAGCCGTTGGATTTCGACGCTGCGGAGCAACTGGCGATGGCGACGGGCGACGTCGAACCCGAGCAGCTCGACCACGACGCGCCGGTGTCCCTGCCGCCGCCGGGTCCCCGTTACGAGGCCGTGCCCCGGGCCGCCTCGCCGGCCATTCCGGAGCCGGAGGGCGAGCTGCTCGAGGTCTCGGTCGGTCCGCACCATCCCTCGACCCACGGCGTTTTCCGGATGAACGTGGTGCTGGACGGCGAGAAAATCGTCCAGCTCAAGCCGGTCTTCGGCTACCTCCATCGCAACCACGAGAAGCTCGGCGAGCAGACCACCTACCTGGGCAACATGCCCTACACCGACCGGCTCGACTATTTCTGCTCCCTCTCGAACAACTGGGCCTACGCCCTGGCCGTCGAGAAACTGGCCGGCCTGAAGGTGCCCGAGCGGGCCGAATACATCCGGGTCATCACCGCCGAGCTGACCCGTCTGGTCAACCACTCCTCCCTGGTCGGCTTCCTCCTGCACGACATGGGCACCATGGGCACCCCTCTCATGTACGCCTTCCGGGAACGCGAGAAGATCCTCGACGCCTTCGAGGCCCTCACCGGCGCCCGGATGATGTGCAACTACCACCGCTTCGGCGGCTGCCGGGTGGACCTTCCGCCGGGGTGGCTCGACCAAGTCCGGACCATCGTGGACAACTTTCCCCGCTTCATCGACGAGATGGAGCGGCTGCTTTCGGAAAACGAGGTGCTCATCGCCCGCACCCATGGGGTGGGGGTGCTCCCGCCCGAGCTGGCGGTCAACGCCGGCGTCACCGGCCCGTCCCTCCGGGCCAGCGGCATCAACTACGACCTCCGCAAGGTGGACCGCTACGGCATCTACGACCGCTTCCAGTTTCGGGTGCCCCTCGGCGAGAAGGGGGACGTATATGACCGATACATGATGCGCATCCTCGAGATGCGTGAATCGGTCAAGATCCTCCAGCAGGCATTGCGGGACATCCCCGAGGGGCCGGTCATCGACCCGAAGGTGCGGCTGCGCAACTTCACTCCGCCGGTGGGCGAGGCGTACGGCCGCATCGAGGCCCCGAAGGGCGAGCTGGGCTTCTACCTCATCAGCGACGGGTCGAAGAAGCCCTACCGCTACCGCATCCGGCCGCCCAGCTTCATCAACCTGACGGTGCTGGAGGACATGTGCCGGGGCCACACGCTCGCCGACGCCGTCATCATCCTTGGCGCGGTGGACATCGTCCTGGGGGAGGTGGACCGATGAGCGGCCACGGGCAGACCGGTCGCCCGCAGGATTTGGCGACCGAAACTTTCGGACTAATCGAAAAAAGTTTCGCTAACCCAGGGCGGAGGCTTGTCTTCCGCTCGAAACCCTGTTCAGACTGAGGTTGTGCTAGGGCTTGGCATCATCAAGGGCATGATCGAGACCGCCCGCAATTTCGTGGGCAGTTACTACGATCCCGCCCGGTTCCCGACCATCCAGTACCCGGAGGAACGGCAGCCCCTGCCGGAGAACAGCCGTTCCTTCCCCATCCTCATCTACGACGGCGAGGACCCGGAGGCCGGGTTGCGGTGTGTGGCCTGCAAGATCTGCGAGAAAGAGTGCCCGCCCCAGTGCATCTACATCGTGGTCGAGCGGGACGAAAAGGGCCGCGCCAAACGGCACCCCGCGGTGTTCGACCTGGACATCTCGGTGTGCATGGGTTGCCAGATTTGCGTCGAGGTCTGCCCCTTCGACTCCATCAAGATGGACGTCGCTTTCGAGAAGGCGGGCACTGACCGGTTCGGACGGATGCTCCTGCACAAGCAGGACTTGGCGCGCCCGAACGAATACTTCCACCAGATCCACCCGACCGAAGCCGCCCAGTCGGACGAGCGGGTGGGCAAGACCAAAAAGGCGCCCAAACCCAAACCCAAGCCCGCCGCGGACGCCGCCGCGGAGCGACAACCTTCACGCCTGGCAGCCTGAGCTCCTCCCGTGAACGCCTTGGATCAGCTCTTCGTCAACCTCAAGCAAGCGATCGTGGGTTGGTTCCCCGGCGAATGGCGGCTGGGGGTTTCGGTGGTGATCTCGGCGGCGGCCATCGTGGGCGTTTACGCCGGTCTGTTCGCCATCACCACCTGGATCGAACGCAAAGGGCTGGGGCGCATCCAAAACCGGCCCGGCCCCAACCGGGTCGGCCCCTTCGGTCTGCTGCAACCGTTGGCCGACGGCCTCAAGGCGCTCATCAAGGAGGACATCATCCCGCAGCGGGCCGACCGACTCGTCCACACGCTGGCGCCCATTCTTGCCGTGGTGCCGGTCATCCTGGCCCTGGCGGTCATCCCGGTCGGGCGCAACATGGTCGCGGTCGATCTCCAAGCCGGGTTGATCTTCTTCTTCGCCATGGGCGGGGTGAAGGAGATCGCGGTGTTCATGGCCGGCTGGGGCAGCCGGAACGCCTACAGCCTGCTGGGCTCGATGCGCGCCATCGCCCAGATGATCAGCTACGAGATGCCGCTGGTGCTCTCCGGTCTGGTGGTCGCCATGGCGGTGGGCTCGCTCTCGTTGGTGGACATCATCGAGGCCCAGGCCGGCTATTACGGCGGCGTGCTGGCCCGCTGGCATGTGTTCACGCCGTGGGGGCTGGCGGGGTTCCTGCTGTTCCTGGTGGCCGCCACCGCGGAAGCCAACCGGACCCCGTTCGATCTGCCCGAGGGCGAATCCGAGATCATCGCCGGCCACATGCTCGAGTATAGCGGCTTCAAGTACGCCCTGTTCTTCTTGGGCGAGTACATGGGGTTGTTCGGGATGAGCGGCTTGGCGATCACGCTGTTCCTGGGCGGCTGGCGAGCGCCGTTCTCGTTCCTCGAGTGGATCCCGTCCTGGATGTGGTTCTTCGGGAAGCTGTTTGCCTTCATCGCCTTTTTCGTCTGGCTGCGGGGCACCCTGCCGCGTCTGCGGGCCGACCAGCTCATGGAGTTCGCTTGGAAGTTCATGTTGCCGATGGTGCTGCTGGACGTGGTGGCGCTGGCCCTCTGGCAATACACCGCCCACTGGAGCGTGCCGCTGGCGGGGCTCTGGCGCTGGGTGTTGAGCGGCGGGTTGATGTTCGTCGCCTACCTGGGGCTGGCCCGGCTGATCTCGCCGCGGCGGCGCGTCGGGCCGCGAACCTACCGATTCGCCGAGTAACGATGAGTGCGACGTTTGCCATCCTGGCCACATGGACGGTGCTGGCGGCGCTGGGCGCCATGGCCTTGCGCAAGCCGGTGCATGCGGCCCTGTCCTTGGTTGGCGCCCTGATGGGGGTGGCTTTCACCTACCTGAACCTCGGCGCCGAGTTCATCACCGCCGTCCAGGTGCTGGTCTATGTCGGGGCGGTGGCCATCCTCATCGTTTTCGTTCTCCAACTGACCCGGGGCGAGGGGGTCGAAGGAGAAAGCCTGGCGGTGCAACCGGCCAGTCTGGGCTTGGGCATCGCCTTGTTGGTGACCGGCGGCCTGATCGCCGCGGTGGTGTTCCTGCCCGACTGGCGCGCCGCCTGGCCGGAGAAGGGAGACGTGGCCCTGAAACGGCTGGGCGAGGTGTTGATGAACCGCTACGTGGTGGCCTTGGAAGCCATCGGCCTGCTGCTGACCATCGCCATGATCGGCGCGGTCCTGATCGCTTTGAAACGTCCGGATTCCCAACCCCCCGAGTCGTGATGGCCCCGCTTCACCAATACCTGCTGCTTTCGTTGTTGTTGTTCGGCCTGGGATTGGCCGGGGTGATGACCCGCCGCAACGGCCTGATCACCCTCATGGGCATCGAACTGATGCTCAACGCCGCCAACCTGAACTTCATCGCGTTCTGGCGGCATGGGCCCAACCCGGACGCGGTGGAGGGGGTGTTGCTGGCCATGTTCGCCATCGGGGTGGCCGCCGCCGAGGTGGCGGTGGGGCTGGCGCTGGTGATCGCCATCTTCCGGCGGTTCCGCACCGTCAACCTCGACGAGGTGCAGGAGTTGAAGGGCTAGGCTGAAGGGACGAGCGCCGATGAAAGAATTTGCCCTGCAAAGCTACTTTCTGGTGCCGACGCTGCCGTTGGTGGCGGCGGGGCTGATCGCGGTGACCAAGCGGCCGCAGCGCCGGCGCGCCGCCACGTTGGCGATCGGCTCGATGGCGCTGGCCTGCCTTTTTTCGTTGATTGCGCTGGGGGCCGTCATCGGCGCCCCCGAGGAACGCCTGGTCTTCAACTTCGACTGGATCCGGCTCGGCCAAGCCACCGTGCAACTGGGCTGGGTGCTCGATCCGCTCTCGGCCGCGATGGCGGCCATGGTTTCGTTCGTGGGCCTGTTGATCTTCATCTTCAGCATCGGGTACATGGCCCACGACGAAAACTTCACCCGGTTCTTCGGGTTCCTGGCCTTGTTCGGTGCGGCGATGCTCGGCTTGGTGATCGCCAACAGCCTGCTGCTGCTGTTCATCTGCTGGGAGCTGGTGGGGCTGGCCTCGTACCTGTTGATCGGCTTTTGGTTTCACAAACCCTCCGCCGCGGCGGCGGCCAAGAAGGCGTTCATCACCACGCGGGTCGGGGATCTCGGTTTTCTGCTCGGCATGGTCTGGCTGCACGCCCAGACCGGCACGCTGACCTTCTACGACGGCGGGGCGGGTTGTCTGGAAGGCGCGGCCCTCAACGGACTGGCGGGCGCCGGACTTCGCTGGGCGGCCCCGGCCGTCGGCATCGCGCTGCTGCTGTTCTGCGGCGCGGTCGGCAAGTCCGGCCAGGTGCCCCTGCACGTGTGGTTGCCGGACGCCATGGAGGGCCCCACGCCGGTCAGCGCCCTCATCCATGCGGCCACCATGGTGGCGGCGGGCGTGTTCCTCATGGCCCGGGTTTATCCCCTGCTGGCCGTGGGGGCGGGACCCGACGGGGTGACGCCGGCGCTGACGGTCGTGACCTGGGTGGGGGCGATCACCGCCTTGTTCGCGGCCTGCATCGCGGTGGCCCAGTACGACATCAAGCGCATCCTGGCCTACTCCACCGTGTCGCAGTTGGGCTACATGTTCCTCGGTTTGGGAACCGGCGGCGTGGCCGTCGGCATGTTCCACCTGCTGACCCACGCCTTTTTCAAGGCGCTGCTGTTCCTGGGGAGCGGCTCGGTCATCCACGGCTGCCATGAGGAGCAGGACATCCGCCACATGGGCGGATTGAAGAAATACATGCCGGTGACGTTCCTGACGTACGCGGTCGGCATGCTGGCCCTGGCCGGATTCCCGCTGTTCTTCTCCGGCTTCTGGAGCAAGGACGAAATCCTCCACGCGGCGCACGGCTGGCCGGTGTCGCATCTGCCGTTCTGGATGGGGTTGCTGGGGGCGGTGCTCACGGCTTTTTACATGACCCGGCAGGTTTGTTACGTCTTCTTCGGCAAGTACCGCGGCGGGACGGCCGGGCA
>RFJD01000051.1 GCA_003695015.1 Verrucomicrobiota bacterium
CATCAGATCGAACCCCAGCCATCGCGCCACCCCGCGCGCGATGTCCGAGTAGCCGGAGAAATCCCCGTAGATCTGTATGGCAAACGCCAGGGTGCCCAACGCCACCGCCGGTCCCGAGGCCACCGTCCCGTCGTAAACCATCTCGACCAGCGGCGCCATGTTGTCCGCAACGACGACCTTCTTGAACAGCCCCCACAACACGAGCCAGAGGCCCTCGCGCAGGTGGGCCGGGGTGATGACGCGTTCGGTTTGAAACTGCGGAAGCAAGCGCGCGGCACGTTCGATCGGGCCGGCCACCAGTTGCGGGAAGAACGAGACGTAGGCCAGGAAGCCGAGCAGATCGCGGGTGGCGGGGATTTGTCGACGGTACACGTCGATCGTGTAGCTCATCGACTGGAAGGTATAGAAGGAGATGCCGACCGGGAGGATGATGTTCAAGGACCAGAGGTTGGGTTGGAAACCCAGCTCGCGCAGCAGGGCCGCCAACGATTCCACGAAGAAGTTGCAGTACTTGAAGAAGCCGAGCACGCCGAGGTTGCCGGCGACGCTGACGGCCAGCCACGCGCGCCGGCGGGCGGGCGTCCGGGCGGCTTCGACCTGGAGGCCGACCACGTAATCGAGCAGGCTGGTCAGGAAAAGCAGCGCGACGAACCGGTAGTCCCACCAGCCATAGAAGAGGTAGCTGGCGGCGACGATGAGGGCGTTGCGGGCGGTCAACCGGCGCCGGCAAAGGTGATACAGCAGCAGGAACGCCGCGAAGAACTGCAGAAAGACGCTCGAGTTGAACAGCATGCTGGTCCCGGATGCCTCGTCCCGGCAGGTGTGCGCGCGGGCGCACGGGTTGACCCTGTTCCGGCGTGCCTTATGCTAGAAGCTCCCTCGGGTCTGGCGAGGCAATTTCTCACCACGCCGGGAAGGGATGGTCATGGAAACAGGTTACCAAGCTGCGGGTGTGGTCCTTCGGGACGCGGGATTCCGTTCCGCCGGCCGCCCGGGCATGAGCGGCCGGGCGGGGCAAGCGCCCCATGCGGGGTGGCGGGCGTTCACATTGATCGAGCTGCTGGTGGTGATTGCGATCATCGCCATCCTGGCGGGGATGCTGTTGCCGGCGCTGGGGCGGGCCAAGGCCAAAGCCAAGCAGGTCGAGTGTTTGAACAAACTCCGGCAGATCGGTCTGGCGACCCTGATGTACGCCGAGGAAGCCCAGGACCTGATCCAGATCGACGCCCCGCTGCAGCCGGGGGTCACCTGGGCCAGCCTGTTGAGCACCAACCAACACCTCAGCCCGCCCGAGCTGTTTCTTTGTCCGAGCTATCCGCCCCACACCTTCACCAACTGGCACCGAACCTACGGCGTGCGATTCGACCCCCCCACCAATTACGTGCGCGGCATGTTCAACGAACTGCTGAAGGTCTCGGCCGTGCGGCGTCCCATGGACTACCTGCATGTGGCGGACACCACCAGCCGCGGCCGGCTGGGGATTGCCGCCCAGCAGTTCTACAACTTCCGGGTGGCCAGCGAGTACGAAGTGCATGCGCGCCACAACAAGCAGGCCAACGGCCTGTTTCTGGACGGCCACGTCGAGAGCTGCAACCAGCGGCGGCTCGAAAACTTGGGCATCATCGGGCTGTTCGAGGCGGACACCGTGCCCGGGTACTTCGGCGGAGGGGGCTGACCCCCCTTGGCGGAGGCGGAACGCATGCGCCTGTCCAAAACCACCTGGGTCGCCCTCCTCTGCCTGGCCGCCGTGTCGGCGGTGGGACTGCGTTTCCTCCTGTCGCCCGAACGCGCCCTCCGCCGCGCCGCCCGGGACCGGCGCAGCCTGGCGCTGGAAATGCTGGGCGATCACCTGGCCCGACACCACCCCGGCGAACGCATCTTGGTGGTCGGCAATCCCTTCGTGGAACGGCCCGGTCAACCCGGCGACATCCGGGCCTTCGAGGAGGCGGCTTGGCGCGGACTGGAGCGCGGCGTGGCCGGCCGGTGCGACCTCGTGGGAATCGTCCGGCCCGCCTTGAATCCCCGGGCGGCCGCCGATCCGACCTCCGTGCCGCTCCCGCCCAACACGACCACGCCCCTCAGTTTCATGACGACCCCGGATGCCTGGGACCGGATTTGGCGCGAACACCCGGATGCGCCTCTATGGGTCAGCCTGATCGGGCTGCCGGCCGGCGTCACCCGGATGGCGGTCTGGCAGGAACCGACGCCGCGGTTTGCGTTGCTTCTCCCGGACCTGCGCGTGCTGGGCGGCCCGGAAGCGGTGCACGCCGCCTTTCGCTCCGGCAAGTTGGTGGCGGTGGTGTTGAACCGGCCCGGGGCGCCGCCCGAAAGCGCCGCCCCGGCAGCCGACGCCCGCACCGAATTCGAACGCCGCCACCTGCTGGTGACACCGGACAACATCGACGCGCTGCTCCGCCAATACCCCGGCCTGTTCACGCTCCGCTTCTGAACCCGCACCGGTCCGGAATCCCGCTCAGACCGGCGGCGTCCCCGCCTATGGCGGCGGGAGAAGCTTGATCCGGTAGAACGCGCG
>RFJD01000300.1 GCA_003695015.1 Verrucomicrobiota bacterium
CAACAGCTGATCCACAGCGCGGCGGGCAGGTGGTTGGGGCGCCATGCCTTCATGGTTCCAAGCGCACACGCAACCGGTAGAACGCCGGCTGCTCATTCGGGGCCGGGGTGAAGCGAATGGTCGTGCCGTCGCCGGGCACGTCGCCGAATTCCGGCACCGGGGCCCAAGGGCCGTGGATGAGGTCGGTGGTCGTTTCGAGCTCGTAACGGCGGGTGCGACCATCGTAACCCGGCCCTTGGGCCGCCACGGTTTCGATTTCCAACGCGCCGTCGCGCAGCCGGAGGCGCAACCGGCTGGCGGGGTCCACCGGACTGGTTCCGGCGAGGAACTCCGCGAAGTTCGTGGCGCCGTCGCCGTCGGGGTCCGCATCCGGGGCGGCTTCCGGCGTGTCGATGCCGGCGAAGAAGGCGGTTTCCCATGCGTCCGGCAGGCCGTCTTGATCGGCATCGGAGGGGGCGACCTGCTCGACGGCTCCCAGCTCGTAGAGTTCCGCCGGGGCGGTCACGTTGCGCCACTCGGTGCGGATCCAATCGGCGGAAAGGGCCCGGCGGGCGATCCGCAACTCGTCGATGTCGCCGTGGAAGTAGTAGGAGGAGGAACGCACGTCGGCGCCGATGAGATGGGCGCCCACCAGCGAGATGTCCGTGCCGGCGTCGTCCACGGTGAACTCGACCCCGCCATCCACGTACCACCGGAAGCGGTCGTTTTCCCGGTCCCGGACACAGGCAACGAAATGCCATTGGTTGTCGCGGAGGTCCGTGGAGCCGCGGTAGTTGATTTCCCCGGCGTTCCAGTACATGCGCACGGTCCCGTCGCGGTAGATTTCCCAGTTGGCGTGGCGCTTGTGATTGTAGTTGCCCAGGATGATGCCGACGCGTTCGTCCGGCTCGAGGTTGGCGGTGCCGACCTCGGGCACCCGGATCCACGCGCTGACGGTGTGGCTGGACATGCCGATGTCCAAGTAGCGGCTCAACTCGACGTGGTCGTCGAGTCCGTCGAAGGCTCCGGCGGCGGCGATGAAGCGCGCGGCCGGCTGGGCGCCGTCGTGGTAGGTTCCGTGATTGCCGGTGGGTGAGGCGTCCCGGCAAAGGGCCTCGCCGGCGGGCCAGTGCCAGACGCCGGCGAATCCGGGCCAGACGGCGCCGTTGGTGGCGCCGGCGGGGAGGACCGCCGCCTCGGCGGGGCCGCCCCAGCGGGCTTCGATTTCGGTGGCGGCGCTCAGCGTGGGCAGCCGCACCCAGACCCGCGACTCGCCCTGGTCGTTCCACGACTCGATCTCGAAATCCAGCAGCTCCCCGGTGTCCGGATCGAGGAACCGCAAATCCGCGCCGTCAGCAGAGGTGAACTGATCGTGGCTCCAGCCGGGGAAATCCTCGCGGAAGGTCAGCAGCACCGGGAAATCGGTCAACGGCGCCGCGCCGTCGTATCCCGGGAACCGGATGCGCATCCGGTACCGCCAAGCATCATGGTTCGCCAGGGTGGTGAACGACGCACTGGTTCCGGCCCAAAAGTCCCGGCCGTCGCGGCTGGCCCGGCACCGGTAGAACCATGTCCGTCCCGGCCGAAGCGACGCCGTGGTGAAGGCGAACGAGCCGGGTTCCAGTTCGCCCAACTCGACCCGATTTTCCCATCCCGCCGGGTCCGTGCCGCCGTCGGTCTCCCCCCAGAAGACCGTCACCGCCGCCGGACCGTCGCCCTCGAACCGGCCCTGAAGGGTGGCGTTGACGTCGCCGACCGCCGTGGCGCCGAGGTTTTCAACCAGCAGCCGGGCCGCCACCATCACCGGCACGGCCGGGCTGTCATGGGCGCCGGCCTCGTCCTCGAGTCGGAGCGCGACGGTGTGGACGCCGGGGGCTTCGGGCACGGTCCAGTCCAACCGGTGGGGAGCGGTGTCCGCGCTGGCCACCGGCAGGCCGTCCCACAGCAAGGTCACGGTGGTGATGGCGCCCTGGACCTGGTGGGGATCGATCCACGGCTCGACGGTCACCATGTCGCCGGCCAGCCAGGTGGTCCACGGCGCCAGGTCTGCGGGGCCGGCGGGCACGGGCGGTTGGCCGGGCGTGGGCGCGGCCCCGGCGGCCCAGCCCTCGGGCAAACTGCCGGGCGTTTCGCCGGTCAGGCGAACCAACGGCCGCCCGGTCTCGGCCAGGGCCGGATCCCACGGCGCCAGCGGCGCGTAGTCCGCCTCGTCCACCACGACCCAGGCGGGGTCCCCGTACGGGTCGTCCGGGCTGAGCGGCCACTCGAGCCGCAGGCGCTCGCCTTCGTTGGCCAAACGGCCGGACCAAGGACCGAAAAGTTTCAGCGTCCCGGCGTCCACGCCGTAGGTTTGGCCGAACAGGGCGCGCAGTTCCGGATCTTCGGGGTCGAAGCCGACCACCACCGCCCGTTCGCCGGGGGCCAGGAAACTGCCCGCGGGGAAGTCGTAGTCCACTCCGCCCCGCAGCCGCCAAGGCCCGGCCTCGGTTTCCAAGAAAACGGTGGTGTCCGAGGCGTTCCGGAGTTCGACGAACTCCAACCCGCGCGCCGCCGGCGTCAATCCGGCGATCGGGTGCGGTTGGAAGTGGACCTCGGCGATCAAGACCGCCGGGGCGGCGGGAGGCTGGTTGGGGGCGGCCCGGGTGGGTGTGAGCCGTTGCCAAGGCCCGGCGCCGTCCGGCCACCGCCCCAGCGAGGTGGCGGCTTCCTGGCCGCTGAACCGGACCGTGTCAACCACCCGACCCGGCCCGTCCGGAGGCAGCCGGCTCAGCAGGATTTCCTCCCCGTCCTTGGCCAGCCCGAAGCCGGTGTCGATGGGCGCGTGGAATCCGGTGACCTCATCGATCGCCAGGAATCCCTTCGGCGGGACGGAGAGCCCCGGCGGGAAGGCCCACAGGTCCGGGCGGTCGCGGTCGTCGCTCAAGTACCAGCCATCCAGCGCGACGGCGGTGTCGCCGGGGTTGTAGAGCTCGATCCAGTCGTTCGAATCATACTCGGGATGGGCCGGGTCGGAGTAGTCGGTGTGGGCCATGACCTCGTTCAACACCAGCGATGCCGGCACGGCGGGTTCCGCTTCGCCGGGCGAACCGCCGATGTAGGTGCTGGCGCGCCAATGGGCCGGGAGGTTCAACCGGCCGTCGGTTTGGTCGTCCAACACCAGCGGCACCAGCGCGTGCCCGGCGCCGTCGGCTTCGATGGGCCAGCCGGACTCGTCATCGTAGCGGAACTCCGCCAGCACCGTGCCACCGGCATCCTCGAGCCGAAGGGTTTCCCCGCCGTTGGCCAGCCGGCCTTCGTAAACCCCGGCAATGCGATCCGCCGGGACCTCCGGATGGCGGCGGGCGAAGGCTTCCGCGTCGGCGACCACCACCACGCGTTGGCCGGGCGCCAGCGTGGCCGGACTGCGGCCGGTGAAGTCGAAGCGCACGCCGCGGGTGAACCGCACACCCGCCAGGCCCACCGGCGCGTCGCCGGTGTTGGTCAGCTCGATGAACTCGAAGTCGTCGGCGCCGAACCCGGCCGCCTGCTCCTCCGCGGTGGCGTTGGCGGGATGGTACATCACCTCGGTGATGCGCAGGGGATTGGGGCCGGCGGGTGCGAGGCGCACCTCCGCCAGCGCGCTCCATTCGCCGGACGCGGCCCGGGCCCGGGCCCGCACCACCACCGGCCCGTCCAGCGCGATCGGGCCGGTGTAAAGCGTGCCATGGACGTCGCCGGTGCCCGGCTCACGAGGATCCGTGCCGTCGAGGGTGTAATAAACCGGTTCGGCGCTCGCGATCGTCAGGTGGCTGCCCGGCTCGAAGTGGCCTCCCGCCGGCGTGAACTCCGGGGCGTCCACCGCGGGATACAGTCCCATTTCGCGCAGGTCCTCGAGGAAGATCCGGGTGCGGTTCGGGAAATACTCGGTTTCGAGCCATTCCCGCTCCCGCTCCCAATCCACCTCCGGCAGGAAGGGGTCATCCGGATGGTGGGAATCCCCCCAGCGGGCGGCCTCGCCCATGAGCAGGGGACGGACCTTTTCGGCAAGGGCGCGGAAGCGTTCCAGACAACGTTCGGGGGTGAGCGCGCCGTCGCCGAAGCAGTGGCGCTGGACGTGGTCGGCGAACTTCAGGCGGAACTCCGGGTTGGTGCGCAGGCGTTCGAAGACGTAGCCCACCGTGTACTGGTCATCCCGCTCGGCTTCGGTGCGGTCCCGATCCCAGTTGCGGTTCAGGTCGTAGTGGGTGTGTTCGCAATCCCACAGGAAACACCGCCAGCGGCCGTCGCCGGCGCGGTTCCGGGCCACGTAGTAGTTGGCGGGGTTGCCCTCGCTGATGGGCCAGTCGCGCGTGCCGGCAAAGAGGTTGTAGAGCATGTACTCGATGAAATTGTCCTCATCGAGCAAAGCCTGGACGGCGGCGTAGTTGGCGGGGTCGGTCAGGTCCTGGTTGACAGCGTCGAGCAGTTCCTGCCAGCCGTCGGCGGTTCCGTCGATGGGCTTGCTGCCGTTGAGCACGTCATAGTCCTCCCGGTTGCCTCCGAAGTAGGCGGCCATGAAGGCCGCGTCCGGCCGCTCGTTGATCTGGTAGAGGCCCCAGTACAGGCCGTTGATGAACAAATGCACGTAGTCGGTGTGCAGGGCCACGTTGCCCATCTCCCGGAAAGTCTCCTGGCTGAACACGTCCCGCATGTAGTCCGCCCGGACACTCTCGGTGAAGCGGAAGTGGGCCCACGTGTAATTGTAGCCCGCCCGCAGCACCAGGGTGTTGAACCGCTCGACCGGCGAGCCGGGGAACAAATCGAACTCCAGCTCCGACGGCCCGTAGGCGGTCTTGAACAACGCCCGCAGGTTGTGTTTGCGGGAACGGTTGACATGACGGCTGCCCTTGCCCTGCATCCGGGCCCCGGCCTCGACCTGGAAGGAGCGGTCGGGATCGGACGGATCGAAGTATTCCAGGGACATCTCCCGTTCCCATGCCGGGCCGGATTCCAAGGCGTTGGCATAGATGCCGAAGGGCTGTTCGAAGAGGTCGGCCACGTCCATGGCGATGGCCACGACCGGAATTCGCGGCAGGCCGGCCAGGATTTCCGCCGCCCGGTCCGGGTCGCCGGTGATCTCCGGATCCATCTCGTAGTCGGCCGCGTAGCCGGGCTCCCATTCGGCCGGGTAGCCGTCCGGCAGGGCCGGCTGGCTCAGGACGTCCTCGGGGAAGATGTAGGTGCGGGTGGTGACCGGGCTGTCACCGTAACCCGGCTTGAAGGCCATGGCGCGGATGACGCGGGTGCGGTCGATGTGCAGGGGGCCCAAGTACACCTTGCCGTGCAGCGGGGTGGGGCGGGAACCGTCGTCGGTGTAGCGGATGATCGCCCCGTCGGTCGCACAACTCAGGGTCAGCTCGAAGGGCGCCTCGCAGTAGCCGTGGTCCCGGCTGAAGCGCACCGGCGCCACGAAATGGGTGACGGCCAGGCGGTTGTCGTCGCCGGGGGTGGGTTGGGTGAAGTAGCGGAGCGGACCGGTCGTGTTGGTGGCGGGCAGGCGGGCTTCCAGTTCCGGGACCAGCAGGAAATCGGAGCTGCCGACGGTGCGGTTCAGCCCGTGGAAGGCCAGCACGTTCAGGCCGGGTTGCAGGAAGGCGACCGCGTCGCGGAGCATGTGCTGTTGTGGTTGGACGGCTTCGAGATCTTGGTGGGCTTCGGTGGCCACCGAGTCCCAGGAGGCCGGTTCCGGCGCGTTGGCCCGCAGGATTTCATGTCCGTTGAGATAGGCAATGAACCCGTCCTCATAGCGGAGCCGCAGCACCAGGTCGGATATCTCCGAGGGGTCGTCGATCTGGAACGGAATCCGCACGTAGATCGATCCGTTCTGATCGTAGAGCACCGATTCGACGTCGGTGGTGATGAGCTCCTGATAGCCCACTCCACGGTCGTAGCCCAACCCCAAGGCGCCGGTCAGCCAGCCTTGGTCGGTGAAGCCGGGGTCGCTGCCG
>RFJD01000301.1 GCA_003695015.1 Verrucomicrobiota bacterium
CCCTCAAGGCGGCACTCCAGGATGCCGAGATCGAGCGGCCTGTGCCGATGGGGCGGGAGGAGTACTGGGGCGGGATCGCGGTGGCGTTGGGCCCGGAGAAGGCGGTCCGCCCGGTGTCGGCGGTGGTGCGTCCCCGGCCGCGTTGGTGGCGGTGGCTGGCGCCGGCCGGTTTGGCGGCGGCCCTGGCGGTGGCGTGGTGGAGCCAGTTCTCCGACCGTGCCGCTCCCCGGGCGCCGTTGTCGTACGCCGAAATCGAAAGCCTGGTCGAGGACAGCAGCAGCATCACCTTCCGTTCCGAGAGCGAGCGGATGACCGTCGTCTGGGTGGACACCCGTTGAGCAGCTTCCCATGGATTCGCCGAAAAACCCCAGCAAACGTTGGCCCCGGGCATGGGGCGGGATCGCCTTGGCGGTCGGCCTCGGATGCTTGGGTCTGACCGCCCCCGCCCTCCGTGCCGCCGAAAAGGCGCTCCCCCTGCAAGCCCAGTTGATCTGGGGCACCGACGGCGTCAAACCGCCGAACTCTCCCTTCAAGGAGGTGGAGCCGGCCTTGCGGAAGCGGTTGAGCCGGGTGTTCAAGTGGCAGCGGTATTACGAGATCCGCCGCCGGCAGACCCAGGTCCGTCCGGGCAAGACCAGCCGCCTCGAGATGAGCGACAAATGCCTCTTGAAGCTCGCCGTGAAGGACCCCGACATGCTCGAGGTGCGGCTGATCGGGGAAGGACGCCTGACCAAGACGATGCGCCAACCGGTCGAGGCGTTGCGGAAGGGGGAGTTGTTGGTGCTGGCCGGAGAGACCAAAGAGGACGTCAACAGCGCTTGGTTCGTGGTGCTGAGCGTCCCCCGGAAGGCCCTGCCGCCGCCGGAAGGGAGGTCCACACCGGGCCTGCCGCGGTGAAGGGCCGATTGCTTTTGCGGTGGCCAACCGCCTGATGGGGAAGGGCTTGGGAACGCGCGTCTCGCCCGGATTCCACAAGGTTTTGGGCGGGGCGTCCCATGGCCCCCCCAAGTCTTGTGGTGAACCGGGAATGAGGTTGAGCCTGCCCCCCGCTTATCCTAGAATGCCGGTTGCCTGAATGGCCCCTGTGTCGGCCCGGCCTGACCCGGGGTGCCGGTTGAACGCCATGTCAACGCCAACACAGCCTGCGAACACCGAAAAATACGACGCCTCGAAAATCGACAAGCTGGAGGGACTCGAAGCCGTCCGGAAGCGGCCCGGCATGTACATCGGCGACCCGGACGAGCGCGGTTTGCACCACTGCGTCTATGAGGTGCTGGACAACTCGATCGACGAGCACCTGGCCGGGTTTTGCAAGCGGATCGAGGTGACCCTCCACGTCGATGGCTCCTGTTCGATCAAGGACGACGGCCGGGGCATCCCGGTGGACACGCATCCGAAGTTCAAGATGCCGGCCGTCGAGCTGGTGCTGACCAACCTCCATGCGGGGGGCAAGTTCGGCCAGGGGGCCTACAAGTATTCCGGCGGCCTGCACGGCGTCGGCGCCAAGTGCGTCAACGCCCTGTCCGATTGGTTCAAGGTCGAGGTGTACCGCGACGGCAAGGTCTATTACATGGAGTTCGCCCGGGGCAAGACGGTGCGAAAGCTCGAGGTCATCGGCAAGACCCGCCAGACCGGCACCCTCATCACCTTCAAGCCGGACCCGACCATTTTCACCATCACCACCGAGTTCAAATTCGAGATCCTGGCCCGGCGGCTGCGGGAACTGGCCTTCTTGAATCCGGGTTTGGAGATCATTCTCACCGACGAGCGGGGAGAACAGAACCGGCAGGAGCGGTTCTACTACAAGGAGGGCATCGCCGAGTTCGTCCGGCAACTGGCCAGCTCGAAACAGGTCCTCCATCCCAAACCCATCGTGCTTGCCGGACAGCGGACCGTGCAGACCGACAAGGGCGAGGACGAGGTGTTCGTGGACTGCGTGCTGCAGTACACCGACGCCTACACGGACCAGATCCTCTGCTTTGCCAATTCGATCGCCAACACCGACGGCGGCACGCATCTGACCGGCTTTCGCACCGCCCTGACGCGGGCCATCAACCAGTACGCCCGCAACAACAACCTGCTGAAGGACAAGGACCCGGCCATCAGCGGCGACGACGTCCGCGAGGGGCTCATTTGCGTCCTGAGCGTCAAGCTGCCCAACCCCCGTTTCGAGTCCCAGACCAAGGTCAAGCTGGTCAACACCGAGATCGAGGGCGTGGTCGCCTCGATCGTGTACGAGGGCCTGATGACCTACCTCGACTCGAACCCGTCGGTGGGCAAGAAGATCGTGGACAAGGCCCTCATGGCCGCCCGCGCCCGGGAGGCGGCCCGCAAGGCCCGCGAAACCGTCCGCAAGAGCGCCATGACCGGCGGCGGTCTGCCCGGCAAACTGGCGGATTGCTCCGACCGCGACCCCGCCAACACCGAGCTGTTCATCGTGGAGGGCGATTCGGCCGGCGGCTCGGCCAAGCAGGGCCGGGACCGCAAGTTCCAAGCCATCCTCCCCATCCGCGGCAAGCTGCTCAACGTCGAGAAGGCGCGTCTGGACAAGGTGCTCAACAACGACGAGATCCGGACGATGATCACGGCGGTGGGCACCGGCATTGGCGACGGCGAGGGCGAGGGTTCCTTCAACCTCGAGAAGCTCCGCTACCACAAGATCATCATCATGACCGACGCCGATGTGGATGGCTCCCACATCCGCACCCTGCTGCTGACCTTTTTCTTCCGGCAGATGCCGGAGCTCATCAAGCGGGGCTTCGTGTACATCGCGCAACCGCCGCTCTATGAAATCACCCGCAAAAGGCGGGTCGAGTACGTGGACGACGACGCCCAGCTCAACCGCATCCTGATCGACCTGGGCTGCGAGGAGGTGCGCCTCCGCAACCTGGCGGACGGCCGCGAGCTTAGACAGAAGCAACTGTCCGAAACGCTCGAGCTGCTGCTGCAGTTGGACAAGTACGCCCGCGGTCTCAAACGGCACGGCGGCGATTTCGCGGAGTTCGTCGAACACCGTCGTGGCAAGTCCCTGCCCCGCCATCTGGTGCGGGTGCGCGAGGGCAACGAGGAGACCGTGCACTACTTCCACTCGGAGGAGGAACTGCGGGCCTTCGGCGAGGCGAATCCGGACCTGGGATTGTTCGAGGAGGAGGCGGAAGGCGAAGAAAACGGCAACGGCAATGGCAACGGCAACGGTCAGGCGCGCGGGGCGGGCCGGTCGGGTCGGGGCGCCGACCGCCGGGGTCCCCGCCGCCGGGCCCGGCACGTCGAACTGCACGAGGCCCGGGCGGTCGAGGAACTGCTCGCCCGGCTGGCGCGGAAGGGCCTGAACATCGAGCACTACGCTGCGCAGGACCAGCCGCTCTTCGAGCTGATCGAGGGCGAGGGTGAGGACGCCCGGGTGCGGCCGTTGTTCGCCATCCCGGAGATCCTGACCGCGGTCAAGGAGGTGGGCCGCCGGGGCCTGACCATCAAGCGCTTCAAGGGCTTGGGCGAGATGAATCCGCGGCAACTGTTCGAGACCACCATGGACCCCGCCAAACGCCGACTGTTGCGCGTCGAGGTCAGCGACGCCGTCGAGGCCGACGAGATGTTCACCAAGCTGATGGGCACGGAAGTCGAGCCCCGCCGGCAGTTCATCGAGGACAACGCCCTGAACGTGCGCAACCTGGACATCTGAGCCGGGAAACCGCTTCCCCTTTCTGCTTCATCCATGGCCGAGTCATCCGACACCCCCCAGCCGCCCGCCTCCGCGGGTTCGTTGTTCGCGGCCCACGAGCGGATCCAGAACATCAACGTCGCCGACGAGATCAAGAGCTCGTTCCTCGACTATTCGATGTCGGTGATCATCTCGCGGGCGCTGCCCGACGTGCGCGACGGGCTCAAGCCCTCGCAGCGCCGGCTGCTCTACGCGATGTATCACGACCTGAACCTGCTCCCCAACCGCAAGCACCTGAAATGCGCGCGCATCGTCGGGGAGACCATGGGTAAGTACCACCCGCACGGCGACCAGGCGATCTATCCCACCCTCGTCCACATGGCCCAACCGTGGGCCATGCGCGAGCCGCTCATCGACGGCCAGGGCAACTTCGGCTCGGTGGAGAACGATCCTCCGGCGGCCATGCGCTACACCGAGGCGCGCCTGACGCCGCTGGGCGCCCTCCTGATGGAGGACATGGACAAGGACACGGTGGACTTCGTGCCCACCTACGACGAGGAGCACACCGAGCCGGTCGTCCTCCCGGCGGCTTTTCCCAACCTCCTGGTCAACGGCGGCACCGGCATCGCCGTGGGCATGGCCACCAACATGCCGCCGCACAACCTGGGCGAGGCCATCGACGCGGTTTGCGCCCAGATCGACAATCCGGACATCACCATCAGCGAGCTGATGGAACACATCAAAGGGCCGGATTTCCCCACCGGCTGCATGATCTGCGGCGTCGAAGGCATCCGCAGCTACTTCGCCACCGGCCGCGGCACCGTGAAGATCCGCGGCAAGGTGGGGGTCGAACAACTCAAGGGCGGCCGGGAGCAGATCGTCATCACCGAGATCCCCTTCAACGTCAACCGCGCCCAACTCGTTTCCCGCATCGCCCAACTGGTCAACGAGGGCAAGATCCGCGAGCTCAAGGACATCACCGGGGTCCGGGACGAGTCCGATGAAAACACCCGGGTGGTCATCGAGATCAAACGGGACGCGGTTCCGAAGGTGATCATCAACAACCTCTACAAGCACACCCAGCTCGAGACGACCTTCGCGGTCAACGCCCTGGCCATCGACCAGGGCCGGCCCAAGACGCTCAACCTCAAGGAGCTGATCAACTGCTACATCGAGCACCGCCGCGAGGTGGTCCTGCGCCGGACGCGCTACCTGCTCCGCAAAGCCGAGGATCGCGCCGAGGTGCTCGAAGGCTATCTCGTCGCCCTGGCCAACTTGGACGAGGTCATCCGGGTCATCCGCAGCTCCCGCAACCGCGACGAAGCCCGGGTGCGCCTGCTGGCCTTCGATTGGACGCGCACACAGGTCGAAGCGTGGGGCGTCCTGATTCGCAGCGAAGCCCGGCTCGAACACGGCCGCTACGCCTTCACCGAACGCCAGGTCAACGCCATCCTCGATCTCCGCCTCTACCAGCTCACCGCCATGGAGGTGGACAAGGTCAAGGGCGAGTACCGCGAGCTGCTCGAGACCATCAAGGACCTCCAGGACATCCTGGCCCGCGAGGAACGGCTCTTGGGCATCATCAAGGACGAACTCCAGCGGGTGAAGGCGAAGTACGCCACCCCGCGGCTGACCCAGATCGTTCCCGACGAGGGCGAGATCGCCATCGAGGATCTCATCGCCAACGAGGCGGTCATCATCACGATGACCCACCGCGGTTTCATCAAGCGGACCAACATCAGCTCCTACCGCGCCCAGCGCCGGGGCGGCAAGGGAGTCATCGGCATGGGCACCCGCAGCGGCGGGGCGGTGGTCAACGGCGAGGCGCAGGACTTCATCGAGCACCTGTTCACCGCCAGCACCCACGATTACCTGATGTTCTTCACCAACACCGGGCGGGTGTACGTCGAGCGGGTGCTGGAGATACCGGACATGGGCCGGGCGGCCAAGGGACGCAGCATCGCCAATCTGCTCGAGCTGCAGAGTGGCGAACGCATCGCCGCCCTGATCCGGGTGTCCTCCAAGACCGGACCGAACAAGGAGGACCAGACCTGGCAGCAGCCCTTCAACGTCTTCTTCGCCACACGGAAGGGCACGGTCAAGAAAACCGAGCTGTCCGCCTTCGCCCATGTGCGCCGGGGGGGCATCATTGCCATCAACATCAACAAGGGTGATGCGCTCATCGAGGCGAAACTCACGACCGGCCATGACGAGGTGGTGCTCATCACCCGCAAGGGCATGAGCATCCGCTTCTCCGAGGAGGACGTGCGGCCCATGGGCCGGACCGCCGCCGGCGTGCGCGGCATTGCGCTGGGCAAGGGGGATGAAGTGGTGGCCCTGGCCGTGGTGCGGCCGGACACCAGCCTGTTGGTGGCCGGGGAAAACGGCGTGGGCAAGCGGACCGAGTTCAGCGAGTACCGCCGCCAGTCCCGCGGCGGGAAGGGGATCATCACCATGAAAACCACCACCCGCACCGGCGGGGTGGTCGGCGCCCTGAGTGTGCGGGATTCGGACGAGATCATGCTCATGACCGTCGGCGGCCAGATGGTCCGCACCCGGGTGAGCGAAATCCGCCAGACCGGCCGCATCGCCCAAGGGGTGAAGTTGATCGATCTGGAGGAGGGCGATCGCCTGCAGGACATCGCCCCGGTCATCAGCGAGGCGCAGGAGGAGGAAGGCGACGCCCGCCAGCAGGAGCTGGTGTGACGCCGGACCGACGCCGGCCGCCGGGCAAGGCCGCGGCGGGTCCGACGGTTGCCCGCCGAGGGAAGCGTTCCGGGCTCAAAAGCCGGTGTCCACGCTCGGCGGCGGCAGGGGGCGGTTGATTTCCTCGACCCGGTAACCGAACCCGGTTTCCCCGAGCGTCCCCAGGTCCACCATGCCCTCCCGGCGCTGGTAGAGGCCGGGGTGGACGCGGGCCTCCGGTTCGGAAGCGGCGGGATAGAACTGCATGGCGTTGGTCTCGACGCCCATGATGGTGCCCACGTGAGCCGCCAGCAGGACGTGAGGGATCTGCGCCAGCATCGGATTGGTGAGGTCCTGCACCATCAGCGTCATCCCGTGGGCCTTGGCCCAACAGGCGCTCAGGATGGCCCCGGTCTGGGTCTTGCAGGTCTTCAGCGCCACGCCGGTCCAGCCCAGTTCCCGCCCCAGCCGGATCAACCGCCAGTCGTGTGCGCTTTCGTCCAGAAACAACGGTTTGCGGGCGCTGACGCTGTGGACGTCGATGCGGTGGGTTTCCAGTTCGTAGGGGAACGGCTGTTCCACGTAGAGAATCATCCCGTAGTGGCGCGGGTGCTCATCCCGGAGACGGTCGAGAATGTCGTTGACGTAGGCGGGGTCGGTGACGGTGCAGTTGAAGTCGGCGCTGAGCCAGTCCACCTGGTGAGCCAGGGCAATGTCGCCCACCCGCACCAGCCGATGGTAATCCCACACCGGGTCGGTGCCCCGCAGCTTGACCTTGAGGCACTTGAGGCCGTCGCGCTCGATCCAGTCCGGCAGCAGATAGGGATGGCCGTCGTCGGGCGGCAGCCCGGTGATTTCGTCGGGCGAGAGCCAGTCCAGCCCACCCACCAGGTGCCAGGCGCGCAGGCGGCGCTTCGGGGCGGGGCTCAGGAAATGGTCCGGATACAGGCCCGCGAAAGAAACGGCGGCCCCGGGGGCGGGCTCGAGGAAGGCGGCCAGGTCGCGGTTGAGGAACCCGGCGGTGTAGGTGCGGTAGGTGGGCAG
>RFJD01000302.1 GCA_003695015.1 Verrucomicrobiota bacterium
CCCCCAGGCAGAAGACGTTCACCAGCGGGTTGCCCTCGAAACTGCGGTCGAAGTACACCTCGCCCGCCAGGGTGGGGATGCCGAAGCAGTTGCCGTAGTGCGCGATGCCCTCGACCACGCCCCGGAAAAGCCGGCGCACCTCGGGATTGGACAACTCGCCGAAGCGCAGCGAATCCAGCGCCGCAATCGGCCGGGCGCCCATGGTGAAGATGTCGCGCAGGATGCCGCCCACTCCGGTGGCCGCGCCTTGGAAGGGCTCGACCGCGCTGGGGTGGTTGTGGCTCTCCATCTTGAAGGCCACCGCCAGCCCGTCGCCGATGTCCAGGATCCCGGCGTTTTCCTCGCCCGCGCCGACCAGCACCCGGGGCGAGCGGGTGGGCAGGGTGCGCAACAGCGGCTTGGTGTTCTTGTAGGAGCAATGTTCGCTCCACATCACCGAGAAGATGCCCAGCTCCACGATCGTGGGTTCGCGGCCCAGGATCTGGAGGATGCGCTCGTATTCCTCGGGCGTGAGGTTGTGCTGCGCGACCAGTTCCGGCGTGATGGCGGGTTCACTCATGGCCTTTGGCGGGTCCGGGCGGCCGGCGTTCTCCGAGGGGAAAACCGCCGCCTCCGGCCCGGCCCGCAGCGTAGGCAGTCCGGTCCCGCAGGTCAAACCCACCCGGAGACCGGCCGGCCGCGAATCCCGGCGGATCCCTCCGGCAAACCGGCGGCGGACCGGCGCCGGCCGGAAACGGATTGACAGCCGCCCGCCGCCGCCGCATGCACAAGGCCACAGCGCATGAATCGGAACCCCAAGCAAGAATGGATCATCTGGTGGGCTCTGTGGGTGGCCTTTTTGGAAGGCATCCTCGTCATCTACTACTTTCTGAGCCGTTCCGCGTCCGCCGAGGGAGGGTCCTCCGAGGCGCCGCTGTGGGTGCTCGGTTACGTGCCGGCTTTGGTGAGCGTGGTCATCCGGTGGTGGGTGTTGCCCCGTCTCCGGACGGCGCAGACGGCCCTGGTGTGCTTCCTCCTGGGAATCTCCATGGCCGAGGCGAGCTGTTTCTTGGGGATTTTCTTGTTTCCGGCGCAGAAGCAGGCGCTCTTCTGGGTGAGCGTGGTGGGCATCCTCCAGTTCGCGCCCTACTACGCGGGCCGCTACATCAACCCCCGGTCGGGCGACGACCGGTGACCGGCGGTGCGGCGCCGGGGTGAGGGCGCCGGTTTCGGATGGCGGCGGCTGGGGGGATCGACCACAATGCCGGCATGTCCAACGGCGTCCGGCAGGTGGCGGACGGAACGTCCCCGCGGGAGGTTTCGGCGGCGGGCCGGTACGTGCGTTTCTGTTTGGTGGGCGGCAGCGGGGTGGTGGTGGACATGGCGGTGCTGTGGGCGTTGGCCGACCCGGCCAACCTGGGCTGGAACCTCAGCCTCAGCAAAGCCCTCGCCGCCGAGGTGGCCCTCCTCAACAACTTCGTCTGGAACGAGCTGTGGACCTTTCGCGGTCTGGGCGGGGCCGGATGGCGCGCCCGGCTTGGGCGGCTGCTGAAGTTCAACCTCATCTGCGCGGCCGGCATCGGCTGGAGCGTCCTGCTCCTGCAGCTCCAGGTCGGTTGGTTGGGCTGGAACGTCTATCTCGCCAACCTCATCGCCATCGTGCTGGTCAGCCTGTGGAACTTCTGGCTGAACCTGAAACTGGGGTGGCGGGCGGGCCCGGGCCGGGCCGCCGAAACCGGGGGTGAGACCCCGGCTCGCGGGCAACGATCGGCAGACCCGCAAAGTTGACCGGGATTTGGGATGAGGAACGGTCCGACCCAACCAGCGGAAGCGCCGGCGCCAGCCCGATGGCGGCGGGTGGCGGCCGTGTTGCTGGCGCTCAAACTCGCTTACCTGGCGGGCGTCACCGTGGCGGTGGTTTTCTGGTCGGAGTTCGAGGACGGTCGGGCCGTGCAGATCCAGCGGTCGTGGTTCCCGCCCGGTTGGCCGACCGAACCCCGCAGCCACATCACCAAACACTGGGCCACGTGGGACGCGGAGCACTACCTGTATCTGAGCGCGGAGGGCTACCGGCCGGAGGCGCGTTCCATCGCCTTTTACCCGCTGTGGCCGTTGATTCTGGGGGCAGCGACGTCGCTGGTCGGCGGGCATCGGGAATGGGTGGGCCTGGTGCTGGCGAACCTGTTTTCGCTCGGCGGCTGGCTGGGTTTCCATCGCGCCGTGGCCCGGCGGTTTGGGGAATCGAGCGCCGACCTGACCCTGGCGCTGTTGATCGCGTTTCCCGGCTCGTTGTTCTTCCAGTTCATTTACAGCGAACCGCTCTTCTTTCTGCTGCTGGCCGGGTTGTGGTGGGCGATCGAAACGCGCCGTTACCCGGCGGCGATGATCTGCGCCACGCTGTTGCCGCTGACGCGCGGGGTGGGCGTGTTCTTGGTATTGCCCTTGGGCTGGCATGCATGGACGGCGGCCCGGCCAGAATGGGCGGCGCGGTTTGGGCGGCGCGGCCGTCGGTCCGCCGCGGCCACCGAAAGCGCGGGCCCGGAATCGGGCGCGTCGTCCCGGCCGCCCGCGTGGGGTCCGTGGGCGCTGGCCGGCATGCCGGCGCTGGGTTGGGGGATCTATCTGGGGCTGATGGCGCTGTGGACGGGCGATCCGTTTGCGGGCATCGCGGCCCAGCGGTACTGGGGCGTGCACTCGATCTCGAATCTGTGGAACGTGCCCAAGTTCCTTGCCGCCTTGGTCGAAGTCCGGGAATGGCACAGCTACCAAGGCTCGATGTTGGATCGGCTCGGGTTCGTATTGGCGGCTTACGCGGTGCCGGCCTTGTGGGATCGGGCGCGGGACCTGCTGCCGTGGTGGATCGCCTTGGCCCTGTTGCCCGCCATGAGCGGGACGTTCACCTCCTACATCCGGTTCGAGTCCTGCGCCTTTCCGGTGTTCGTGGGCTGGGGCCTGATGCTGGGGCAACCGCGCCGGCGCTGGCTCGCCTGGGTGGTCGTGGCCGTCCTGGCCGCCGAACACCTCGACCTGCTGTGGCGGTTCGTCAACTACCGCTGGGCGGGCTGAGCGACGGCATTCAGGACCCGGGGCGGTTGGTTTCCCCGGTCGCGGGCGGCGGACGCAGCCGTTCGACGGCGCGGGCGAAGGTCTCCTGCGCCCGGCGTTTGCCGGCTTTTTCGGCGATTCGAAGGGCTTCCTCGTAATAGGGCAACAGCCCGGGGCGGTCGCCGTGCCGATCGAAGAACCGTTCCCATGCCTTGACCGCGTCGGCCAGGCGGCCTGCCTCGGCCAAATAGCGGGCGCGCCGAATCTCGAGGAGGACGGCCTGTTCCGGCGAAGGGTCGCGGTCCAAGGCTCGTTCGCAAGCCTTGGC
>RFJD01000303.1 GCA_003695015.1 Verrucomicrobiota bacterium
GCGCTGCCTTACCAAGGGCGACCTACGAAGGTGTTCGCATGGCTGGGGTATCCCACGAACCGCACCGGCCGGCTGCCCGGCATCGTGCTGGTGCACGGCGGCGGTGGGACGGCGTTCAAGGAATGGGTGGAACGCTGGAACGCCCATGGTTTTGTGGCGATCAGCATCGCTGTCGAAGGCCAGACCGATGAGCGCAACGCGGCGTTCAAGGACCGGGACAATCCGAGCGGTTGGAAGCGTCACGCTTGGGCTGGGCCACGGCGGCACGGCATTTACGGTGACTCGGACAAGCCTCTCGAGGACCAATGGATGTATCATGCCGTGGCGGACACCATCTTGGCCAACTCGCTACTGCGATCACTGCCCGAAGTGGACCCGGACAAGGTGGGCGTGATGGGCATCTCCTGGGGTGGGGTGATCGTCAGCACGGTCATCGGCATCGACCCGCGTTTTGCCTTCGCCATTCCCACCTACGGTTGCGGCCACCTGGCTGACGCCGCCAATCAATACGGCCACGCTCTGGGCAACAACCGGCTCTACCGCGAGGTGTGGGATCCCATGGTGCGTATGCACCGGGTCACCACGCCGACTCTCTGGTTTTCCTGGCCGGGGGATCAACACTTCCCACTGGATGCCCAAGCCGCTTGTTATCGTGCCGCGCCCGGGCCGCACATGGTGGCCTTGGTCCCCGGCATGCGGCATGGGCACGGCCCGGGTTGGCGTCGGCCGGAGAGCTACGCCTTTGCCAAGAGCGTGGTGCAAACCGGCAAGCCATGGTGCCAGCAGACCGGGCTCGAGGTTCACGGAGCATCGGCGCACGTTCGGTTTCGTTCGGCAAAACGAATCGACAAGGCGGTTCTCGTTTCCACGGTCGATACAGGGTTCACGGGAAACCGCCAATGGCGGACGACGCCGGTTCGCTTTGAACAGAAGCAGGAACGCGTGACCGTCGTGGTGGCGCTTCCGCCGGGAACCACGGCGTGGTTCGTGAACCTCCACAGCGGCGATCTGATCGCCAGCTCGGATTTCGTCGAAACCAAGACTCCCCACCCACCGTCCAAGTCCGACCAGGTGGCGGCGCCCGATCCAGCGAGAAGCAGATGAACCACGGTGCTCCATGGAGCTAGAACGGCTGAAGCGCGAGTTCGGCTAGGACGTTACGTTTTGGGGCGGCGGCTGTGACATGCGCAGCGTCCTGAACAAAGCCACGCCCCAGGAGGTGAAGGATCACGTGAAGCGACGACTCGAGATCTTCATGCCCGACGGTGGCTTTGTCTTCAACACCGTCCACAACATCCGGCCGGACGTGCCCGCCGAAAACATCGTCACCATGTATGCGGTGGTCCAAGAATTCGGACGGGCGTAAGCTCGGGACCTTTGACAAACGAGAACCTTATTGAATCGCACGAACACCAGAACATGATGCGACGAATCATCGGAACCGTGATCGTAGTGTTCGGAATGTTCGCACACAGTGCACGTGCAGCTCAGGCTCCAAGTCAAGGCCGGCTGGAGGTGGCACCGACAACGACGTTAGGCGTTGCCAGCAAGTCTGGCGGAATAGCCGCCCGCGATCTGGTGTTCACCAATGGAAACGTTCGGCTGGCTGGCACGCTCTTTGTGCCGCCGGGTCTCGGGCCGTTTCCGGCGGTGGTGCTCATGCATGGCGCGGGTCCGGAAACACGCCGTCCCTACGTCCCAGATGCGAGGATGTTGGTCTCGCGGGGCATCGCCGCCTTTATTTTCGACAAGCGTGGCACTGGCGAATCTGAAGGCGATTGGAGGCGGGCCAGCCTGGACGATCTCATGGAGGACGGGTTGGCCGCCGTGGCCTTGCTTCGCCTTCAACCGGAGATTGCCCCGGGAAAAGTGGGCCTGATGGGCAGCAGCCAGGGAGCGTGGTTGGCTCCTTTCATGGCCGCCCGCAGTGAAAGTGTGGCCTTTCTGGTGCAAATCACCGGCTCGGCCACACCTCTGGCGAATCAGGAAATGTGGGATGATGGCAACTCTTTGCACGCCCTCGGGTTTTCTGATCGAGCCATCGAAACGGAAATGAAGGCGCTTCATCTCCTCTTCAGCACCCGCGAGTGGGTTCGCCGCGGGCTGCTTCCTTTGGGTGACCTGTGGTTTGTTCATTACGATCCCTTCTTGGACCCGGCCACGGCCTGGCCACATGTTCGCGTGCCGGCCTTGGTGCTGTTTGGTGAGAAGGATAAGACCGTCCCAACCCAAAGCAGCATCGAGATTCTGGAGCGCCTGTGGGCCCGGAACGGGCACCCTGCCAGTCGCATCGTGGTCTTTCCGGGACGCGGGCATGCTTTGGGCGGGCCGAGCAGAAACGACGACCCCGTCTATGCGGCGCTGGTTACCCAATGGATCAAGGCTGTCACTGAAGGGCGCGAGCCGCCAACGATGCCGTTCCCGGACCACCTTGCATCGTCGCCTGGGCTGCATTGGTATGGCATGGGTGCCCGGACCACGCCATGGTATGCCACGGCGAGTTTTCAATTGCCGCTAATGTTGATGTTCGCGCTGAGTTTTGTCGGTGCCGCGATGGCCAGCGTCCTCCCATGGACAAAAATGGGCGGTTGCCTGTCGCGATGGCTCGTGGGTGTGACCGGTCTCCACAACGCGCTGTTGCTGGCCAGCCTTTTATGGGTGATCAACTACCTCCTCAACGCTGATGCGACCGACGCGGTGCCGGCCATCCCCCACGTCGGCATCCTACTCCCGATGGCGTGGGCGGCGGTGGCCCTGGCTGTCGGACAGGCTTGGCTGTGGTGGAAGACTCGCGCCAGCGCAAGCAACCGGCTGGGCCGGCTGGCGGTCAGCCTTTCCACGCTGGCATCTTGGGCGTTTGTCCCCTTCTTGGCCTACTGGGGAGTGCTGGGCGGGAGGTGGTGAGCGGTGGACCTTCATCGCTTTTGGCCACGAGCGCGTCATCTATGCGCCGCACCTCTACCAGATGAACACGAACGTGATTCCCATGATGCTCGACAGCCTGCAGCGACAGGCGGTCCTGTCCCGCGCACCGCTGTTGTTGGGCGAATGGGGACCGCCCACCAGAGCGGATACGGACGCCAACCATCGGGAACAGCGCCGCTTCACGGAGGTGTATCGCTTCACCGCCAACCAGATGGACCATCGCGGCATTGGCGGCATCAAGCCATGGTTCTGCGGCACGCGCCGGATGGTTCGCCTGCCAGGGGCGAAACAGCCGGTGACCTGGGCCATTTTTTCGGATTCCTCCCCCGCCGGACGCGACGAGCGCAAATATCTCACCGACGTGCTGGCCCGGCCGCGTCCGTTGGTGGTCGCCGGCCGGTTGGAGGATTTTGGCTACGACTTCTCGACGCGCACATTCGGGATGAAACTGCGAACCCGTCCCGCGTTGGGCGCTTCGGAAATCTTTGTCCCCGCCGAGCGGCACTATCCCGGCGGGACCCGCGTGGCGTTCGCAGACGGTCTGGTGCTGGCC
>RFJD01000304.1 GCA_003695015.1 Verrucomicrobiota bacterium
GCCCTGGATTGGAGCCGCGCCCGGCCCGAGACCGAGGGCCGGTTGTTCTACGCCGTCGAGGCGTTCTCCCAGGTCACCGTCAGCCCCGGGCTGCTGCGGCAGACCGATCTGCTCGAGTTGTCCGTCCTCCAAGGCGAAATGAGCGAACTGACGCTCGCGCTCGACGGCCCCGGCGAGGTGACCCGGGTGCAGGGCGCGCCGGTCTTGGCTTGGGAAGTGCAGCCGGCCGGCGACGACCACGGGCGGCGGTTGCACGTGAAGTTGAACCAGCCCCAGAAAGGCAAATTCAGCCTCCAGGTCCAAATGCAGTCGCCGTTGGGCTCGTTCCCGCAAACCATCGACACCCTGCGCCTGACCCCGGTGGATGCCATCCGCCACGGCGGCCATGTGCGGGTCGCCAACGACGGCGCCGTCCGCCTCGAGGTGGTCGAGGCGCGTGGCATGTCGCAGATTTCGCCGGAGCAGTTGCCGCAATCGGGGCTGGTCCGCCAGTTGCTTCCGGCCCAGGCCACCCAAGTCTTCGCCTTCCGGTTTTCCGGCACGGACACCCGCCTGCGCGTGCAGGCGGACAACATCCTGCCCGAGCTGGGGGTTTCGGAAGTGCTGACCTACCAGCTCGGCGACACCGCCCTCTCGATCGAGGCCGAGCTGGAGCTGGACATCCGCGAGGCGCCCATCCGCGAGTTGTCCCTCGCCGTGCCGGCCGGGTTCGCCGTCGCCTCGCTGCAAGGCAACCAGATCGCCGACTACACCCTCGGCCCGGCCGCGGGGACCAACCGCGTCCAACTGCGCATCCTGTTCGCCGGGCCGGTGACCGAACGGCAGTTGATCCAGTTGCGTCTGGAACGCAACGAAGCCTTCGCCGGCGACGTCTGGACGCTGCCCCGGATCGAGGTCGCCGACGCCCGCACCACCCGCGGCCACGTGGGGGTCGCCTGCGCCCCGGCCTTCCGCCTGACGCCGCAACGCACCGACGGGTTGACCGAGATCGCCACCGCGTTCTTCCCCCGCCGGATCGAAAACATCCAAGCCGCCTTTCGCATTGCCGATCCGGCATGGACAGCCGCCTTGCGGGTCGAACGCGTTGCCCGCTCGATCCAAGCCGAGGTGTTTCACCTGTTCTCGGTCGGCGAAGCCATTGCCTACGGGAGCAGCGTCATGAACTTCGTCATCGCCGGCGCGCCGGTGGACCGTTTCCGCATCGAACTTTCGCCCGAGTACTACAACGTCGAGTTCACCGGGAAGGACGTCCTGCACTACCGGCCGGTCGAGGGCGGTTACGAGGTGCAGTTGTCCAAACCGGCGGCGGGCGACTACACCCTGCTGGCGACCTATGAACGGCCGTTCAAGGCCGAGGGCGAAACGCTGACGTTCGTGGGGGCCCGGCCGCTCGAAGTCCAAAGCGAGCAGGGCCACACCATCGTGATCAGCACCTACCAGTTCCAAGTCGAGCCGGCGGACGTTTCACCCGGCTTGATCCGGCTGGAACCCGGCGAGGTCCCGGCCGAATACCGGTTGTTCTTCGACGCCCCCATCCTGGCCGCCTATCGCTACACCGCCCGCCCGTTCAATCTGCGTCTGACCCTGCGGCCCCTCACCCAGGCCGCCACGCTCCAGCAGGTCGTGGACCGCGCGCAGCTTCAGACCCGCATCTCCGAGGAGGGCCAGGTTCTCACCACCGCCAGGTATTTCCTCAAGAACAAGGGTCAGTCCTTCCTGCGCGTCCGCCTGGCCCCGGAGGCCGAGCTGTGGAAAGCCACGGTGGACGGGCGCGACGTGGTGCCCGTGCAGGACGGCCAGGCCCACTTGGTGCCGTTGCCCCAAACCATCGACCCCAACCAGGTCCACGAAATCGAACTCGCCCTCGCCGGCCGCTCGCCCTCGCCGCGCCGCATCCGACTCCAGGCGCCCGTGCTCGCCGCGCCGGTGCTGTTGACGGACTGGCAGTTGACGCCCGACGCCAACCGCCGGCTGGTCTTTCGGGGCGGTTCACTGGCGCCGGCCACGCCCGCGCCGGATCTGTCGGGCTTCGCCGAAATGGGCCTGATCTTTCGCGGCGGATTTGCCAGCCCCCACGCGCAGGCTTTTGGGGCGGCCCTGATCTTGTTCCTCATTGGCGCGCTGAGTTGGCGATGGGCCACCGCCGAAGGCGTGTGGCGGTTCTCCGCCCGGCACTGGGTGGGAACGCTGCTGGGCGGCGTGGCCGTCGTGGCCGCGGTTTACCTGTGGCTCGCCCTGATCGGCTCGGTCGCTCCTCACGGTGATACGGCCCCGGTCGAGCTCCATTTCCTCGCTCCCGTCCAACAGGCCGGCAGTGTCCTCGAACTGGACGTTCTGAACGCCGATCGCACACCGTCCTTCTGGAGCCGTCTCGGCACGGCCTGGCCGGCCATCGTCGGCCTCCTTGCCGCCCTTGCCTGCGTGTTGCGCCAACCGCCCCGCCGCCGCACCGCCCTCGCCCTGGCGTGGACCGGCATTTTGTGGAGCGCCCTGCGCTGGCCCCATGGCGGCGCCGCGTTCCTCGGGTGGCTGCTGGCCCTGATCGCTCTGCACGTCCTGTTGCCGTTGTTGGTCGAGCTGGGGCGTCGCCCGCCCAAACCCCGCCCCGAAGGCCCCGCCGATTCCGGTCCCGCGCCGGAC
>RFJD01000305.1 GCA_003695015.1 Verrucomicrobiota bacterium
CAGCGCGCCCTCGCCTGGGTGAAGGCCAACTGCAAGGAGGGCAAGGACTACAACACCGGCAAGTTCGTCCGTTCCCGCGAGCAGCTCGATCGCGAGTGGGAGGACTCGGTCAAAATGACGCTGATCGCCCGCGACTTGATGGCCGGCAATCCGAAGCTCGCCGAGATGGGCTTGGGCGAGCAGGCCCTCGGTCACCACGCCATCGCCGCCGGTTTCCAAGGCCAGCGCCAGTGGACCGACCACTTCCCCAACGGCGACCTCATGGAGACGCTGTTGAACACGTCCTTCGATTGGAACGGCAAGCGGCCGCCTTACATCCTGGCCACCGAGAACGACGCCCTGAACGGCGCCGGCATGCTCTTCGGCTGGTTGCTCACCAACTCGGCCCAAATCTTTGCAGACCTGCGCACCTACTGGAGCTTGGAGGCGATCGAAAAAGCCGCCGGCAAGAAGCTCGAGGACCCGACCGTGGCCGACGGCATCCTGCATCTGATCAACTCCGGCCCCGCGGCCCTCGACGGCACCGGCCAACAAACCGGCCCCGACGGCAAGCCCACCATGAAGCCCTTCTGGGAGATCACCGACGAGGAAGTCGCCGCCTGTCTCAACGCCGCCCGGTTCCATCCCTCGATGACCGAATACTTCCCTGGCGGCGGCTGGTCGGTCAGCTACAAGACCCGCGGCGGCATGCCTTCGACGATGGTGCGATTGAACCTGGTCGATGGCTTGGGCCCGGCCCTCCAACTGGCCGAAGGCTGGACGGTCGAGCTGCCGGACGACATCCACGAGCCGCTCAACCAACGCACCAATCCCACTTGGCCGTCGACGTGGTTCACGCCCCGGCTCACTGGCCGCGGCGCCTTCCGCAGCACCTACGAGGTCATGAACCACTGGGGCGCCAATCATTGCGTGTTGACCGCAGGCCACGTGGGGCATCTTTACATCACGCTGGCTTCGATCCTGCGCATCCCGGTTTACATGCACAACGTCGAGGAAGACCGCATCTTCCGGCCCAGCGCGTGGAATGCCTTCGGCACCGCGGACCTCGAAGGGGCCGACTTCCGCGCCTGCAAGAACTTCGGGCCGTTGTATGGACGCAAATAAGCCATTGGCGGCGCTCACGTCGGAATCGTGTGGCCTCGGGTCTTCGTCATGAATGGGTGGTTTGGCAGGCGGGGGTTCGTGGCGGGCAGAGTGGCGGCAGGGTTGGCGGCCGGTTGGTTGCTGGTGGTGAACACGCCGGCGCCACGGGCGGCTGAATCCGCTGCCACTCCGCCCGCTCCCGGGGAAACGCCCGCGCAACGCGAAGCCCGCCTGCGGTGGTGGCGGGAGGCGCGCTTCGGCATGTTCGTTCACTGGGGCGTGTATGCCGCCACCGGCGGCGAATACAAGGGCTACATGCCGCCCAACAGCGCCGAGTGGATGATGAACCGGGCCAAAATCCCCATCGCCGAGTATGTGAAGGAAAACGTCCGGCGATTCAACCCGACCAACTTCGACGCGCGCGCCTTCGTCGGGTTGGCCCGGGAGGCCGGTATGCGCTATCTGGTCTTCACCGCCAAACACCATGACGGCTTTTCCATGTTCGCGTCGAAGGCCAGCCACTACAACGTGGTCGAAGCCACACCCTTCAAGCGTGACGTGGTGCGCGAGTTGGCCGAGGCCTGCCGGGAACAGGGAATCCGCTTCGGGTTCTATTACAGCCAGGCGCAGGATTGGCATCATCCCGGTGGCATCGGCAACACGTGGGACAAGTCGATCAAACGGGTGCCGGTCGATCAATACGTTCGGGAGAAAGCCGTGCCCGAGGTGAGACAGTTGCTGACCGAATACGGCCCCATCGCCATCCTCTGGTGGGACACGCCCCGGCAAATGAGCAAGGCGTCGCTCGATGCCCTCTACGGTCTGGCCCGCCTCCAGCCCGGCATCATCACCAACGACCGCCTCGGCGAAGATTACCCGGGCGATTACAAGACGTTCGAACGCCGCATTCCCCGCCAAGCCCCCGCGAATGTGCCGTGGGAAGTCTGCATGCCGATCAGTGGCAGTTGGGGCTACAAGAAGACGGACACCAACTTCAAATCGGTCGAGACCCTGATCCGCAATCTGGTGGACATCGCCAGCAAGGGCGGTAATTACCTGCTCAACGTCAGCCCCACCGGCGACGGCACCCTGCTGCCCCAGGCGGTGGAACGACTTAAGGCCATCGGCCGGTGGATGAAGCTCAACAGCGCCTCGATCTACGGAACCACCGCCAGTCCATTCGGGCCGCTCGAATGGGGCCGTTGCACCAAAAAGGCTTACGCGCGCGGCGCCGTGCTCTACCTGCACGTGTTCGACTGGCCCGAGAACGGCCGGTTGCGGGTGCCGGGCCTGCGCAACGAGGTCAAGAACGCCTATTTGTTGTCCGATTTCCGGGTGTTGCAGACCGAGCGCGACGGCGACGACGTCGTCGTGCATTTGCCCGGACGCGCGCCCGATCCCATCGACAGCGTGGTTGTGTTGCACGTGGACGGACCGCTGGATGTGAAGCGCCCGCATCCGGCCTTGCGTCCGGGCGGGACGATCGAATTGACCGCGGACCTGGCTTATATCCACAACAACGAGGGCACGCCCGATGCCCGCATCCGCGAACACGACGGCATCGCGCACATCGGTTATTGGACCGATCCGCACGCTTGGGTGGAATGGTCGTTCCCGGTGCCGAAGGCCGGCACTTACGAAATCCGCGCCGAATTGTCGGTCGAACAACCGCGGAGCCGTTTTCGCATCGGATTGCCGGGTCTATTGCAAGAGGTCGAAGTGACCTCCACCGGTGGATACGGCAACTACGTGGAAAAAACGCTGGGAACCATCGAGCTGCCCGGCCCGGGCACGCAGTCCTTCCGGATTCAGCCGGTGCCCGGGCATTGGCAGCCGATCAACCTGCGCCGTGTGATCCTGAAGCCGGTCTCGCGTTGACGAGCCGCTGCCAGACGCGTCTCTTCATGCCCATGATCAAGCCATTCTTCTGCTGGGCGTTGCTGTTTGCAGCGGCGCCGGCATGGGCCGTGGAATTCTGGATCAGCCCGCAGGGCAACGATGCAAATCCCGGCACCCGCGAGCGGCCTTTCGCCTCGCTCGCCCGCGCCCGGGACGCCGTTCGCTCCGCACCCCAACGGGGCCGCGAACCGGTCACCGTGACCCTCCGGGAAGGTGTCTATCGCCTTCCGGAAACGCTCGTGTTCACCCCGGCCGACTCTGGTTCTTCGAATGCTCCGGTGGTCTGGCGCGCCGCTGCGGGCCAAACGGTCGTGATCAGCGGCGGAGTCGAGTTGCACGGCTTGCGATGGCGGCCTTACCGCG
>RFJD01000306.1 GCA_003695015.1 Verrucomicrobiota bacterium
CCGTGGAAATTCCCGCGGGAGTATCTGCCGGCGTGGTTGAGCTGAAGACGGCCGGGCGGGACCGCCGGAACCGGTTCACCGGAAAAACCGGTCCAGAATCAGGTCGGCACAACGGCCGGTCTCGTGCAGCGGCCGCGGCGGGGGCAATGGTTCCCGACGGGTGCGCCATTGTTCGTAGGGCGCCACCCACCCGCCGGCGATGAGATCCTCGACCGCCCGCGGCGGCCCTTCCCGCGGCCGCAACACCGGCGCGGGCAGCAGACCCGTCCGGGCGCCGGCGGTCAACGATTCAAAAATCATCGAGACGCTGTCACGCGTGACCCATGCCTCCTCCGCCCGCAGGAGCCGGTCGGGCAACCAGCCGGGATCGGTCCGCCGCCAGGAAACCGCCTCGACCTCCGGCAATCGCGCCTCCACGGCTTCCAAGAAACCCGCCGGAGTGCGGGGCGAGTCGGTCACGGTCCAACGCAGTTCCGGCCGGGCGGCCACGACCTCGGCAATCGCCTCCGGCAGCTTGTCGCCCGCCCACCCGTGATGCCGGGAGGGACCGCCCAGCAGGATCATGCCGAGCGGTTCCTTCGGCGGGCGCTCCTCCGGAAGCCGGTTCAGGGCGCCCAGCGTCACGACCACCTTGGGATGGGGCGGACGCCGGCCCCAGTCGTGCCGCGGCGCCAGGCAAAGGCTGAAGAGCGCCAGGGGCCAGGTGGGCCGCATGATGACCACCGAGGGAATCCGCCACCGGCGGGCGGCGTACCACAGCGGGAGGTGGGTTTTGTGGCCCGCGCCGATGACCAGTTGAGGCGGCGCCGGATCGCCATTCAGGGCTGCACGGAAACGCGGCCACGGCAGGAACGTCGGAGGCAGGCGGACCACGTCAACCGTTGCGCCGGTCCGACGGGCCAGCGCCTCGGCCAACCCCAGGCTTTGGTTCTCGTGGCCGCGCCGCCCGTCCGAAAGCACCCGGATCCGCTGGAGGGACTGGGACATGGCACAGGCGGTGCGCCGGCGGCGGGGCCGCGGCCCGGATTCGCGCTCAGCGTCCCAGCGGAAGACGGTCCGCCAGCCGGCGGGGCAAACCGGCGTCGATGATTTTCTTCATGGCCGTCTCCATGTCGTAGTCCAGCCGCCGCAGCTCGATGATGGCGTTGTCCACGTCGTAGATGACGTAGGTGGCCTTGGCCACGCCGTCGCGCGACTGGCCGACGCTGCCGACGTTGACGAAGTATTTCTTGCCGGGCTCGACGCGGAACTTCGAGTAGCTGCCGCCGCGGACCACCGTGTCCCGCACGAAGGCCACCGGCACGTGGGTGTGGCCGAAGAAGCAAACCTTGGTGTTCTGGTAGGTGAAGCTGGCGGCGGCGGCGAGTTTGTCGAACACGTAGCCCCAACGCTGCGGGGCGTCCAGGGTGGCATGAACGATGGTGAAGTTGGTCACCAGCCGCAGGTACTTCAGTTCGCGCAGCCACTTGCGGTCCTCGGGCGTGAGCTGCTCGCGGGTCCACTGGATGGCGTGGGCGGCGTGGGGATTGAATCCCTCGAGGCTGCCCTCACCGGAGCAAAACTCGTCGTGGTTGCCCTTGACGCAGGGCATGCCCATCGAGCGGATGATGTCCAGGCACTCCTTGGGGTTGGCGTTGTAACCGACGATGTCGCCGAGGCAGGCATAATGCGTGACTCCCTGCTCCCGGGCGTCGTCCAAGACTCGTTCCAGCGCTTCCAGATTTCCGTGTATGTCGGCGATGATCGCGAACTTCATTGTATGACCCTGCGCAGCCCCGTGGGCTGGCCCTACCCGGCGATGACGAAGCCGGTCAGCCCGCCGGCGGCCGCCTCCCGGTGCACTTCCTCGTGCCGGATGTGCGGCCCCAGACCGGATTCCCGGATGGCCTGCCGGAAGGCCTCCAGCTCCGCCGGCTCGCCCTCGGCCACAAGCTCCACCCGTCCATCGGGCAGGTTGCGAACCCACCCCACCACCTCGAAACCTTCGGCGACGCGGCGGACGGTGTAGCGAAAGCCCACGCCCTGGACGTGTCCCGAGTACAGGATGCGTAACCGCTGGCGGTTCATGCGCTTCCGGATGGCGGGGGCCCACCGGCCCGTCCGGCCGGGGTGTTCGCCGGTCCCCCGCGTTTTCGGCCGGCGCAATCAAAGCCCGCACCGCAGGGCCGCGCAACGTTTTTTCCGACGCACACGCGGCCGGCCGCGGCTGCCGCCCCCGCCACCGGTGCGCATTGACGCTGGCGGTCAAATGCATAAGGCTCGTGGCCCTATGCGAGTTGGCCAATGGTTCGTCGTCGGTTGGATCACCCTCTCGACGGGAGTGGTCTGTTCCCTGGGCGCCGGGCAGGAACTTCGGGTGAGCCTCGAGGACTGCATCCAGATGGCGCTCGAAAACAACCTCGATCTGCGCATCCAACGTCTGGGCCCGCAGATCGCCCGGTTCAACCTCAACAGCAGCGTCGCCGCCTACGATCCTTCCCTGCAGGCGCGCTTCGGCATCCGCCAGAACAACCTCCCCGGCGGCGTGGACGAGCAAAACCGCCCCTACCCGCCCAGCAGCGACTCGACGGTGGACGGCAGCATCGGCCTGGGCGGCCTCACCCCCACCGGCCTGAGCTACTCCCTCACCGGCGCCCTCACCGACAGTGAGCTGGTCAACTTCGGCCTGCCCTTCAGCAACGCCCGCTCCTTCGTCGGCTTCACCCTCACCCAGCCCTTGCTGAAGAACTTCTGGATCGACGCCCCCCGCATGAACATCGCGCTCTCGCGCAACCAGCTCCGGATGTCCCGCCTGGACCTCCAGGCCCAGCTCATCAACACCATCACCGAGGTCGAGCTGGCTTATTGGGAACTCATCGCCGCCCGCGAGACCGTCAAGGTCCAGGAAAAGGCCGTCGAGCTGGCCCGCCGCCTGTGGGAGGAAAACAAAAAGCGCGTCGCCGTCGGGGTCATGGCCCCGTTGGACGAGAAACAGGCCGAATCCCAGGTCGCCGCCAGCCAGGCCGCCCTGCTGGCCGCCCGCAACACCGTCGTCCTCCGCGAAAACGCCCTCAAACAGTTGCTCGATGACGAGTTCGCCGCCTGGTACAACGTGGACCTGTTGCCCTCCGGCGAACTCAAGGCCCTCCCCGCCACCTTCAGCCTGGCCGACAGTTGGTCCAAGGGGCTGACGCTCCGACCGGACCTCCAGCGCGCCAAGACCGAGCTGGAGAACCGCAACATCACCCTCGCCTACCGGCGCAATCAGGTTTACCCCCAGTTGGATCTCACCGGCTCGTACGGTTTGGTCGGCAACGCCGACGAGGCCAGCGACTCCTTCACCCGCCTCCAAGAGGGCAAGGGCTTCAACTACAGCATCGGCGTCGTCTTCCGCATGCCCCTGACCAACCGCGAAGCCCGCAACCAGCGCCGCGCCGCCGAAGCCGAGGTCCAGGCCGCCCTTCTCCGGCTCAAACAGCTCGAGCAACAAATCATGGTCCAAATCCACGACGCCGTTTCCCAGGCCCGCAGCAGTTACGAGCAGGTCGAGGCCACCAAGGCCGCCGTCGAATACGCCCGCCAGGCCCTCGAAGCCGAGGAAAAGAAACTCGCCAACGGCAAGAGCACCAGCTTCCAAGTGCTCCAACTCCAGCGCGACCTCACCGCCCGTGAGTCCGAGCACATCCGGGCCATCACCGACTACAACGCCGCCCTTGCCCGGCTCGCCCAAGCCGAGGGCAGCACCCTGGAACGCCACCACATCACCCTGGACTTCGAGGACTGACGCCGGCCGCCCCTCCGCCCCGGCCCACACCAACCCTTGCGTCCTCCGCCCCGGAGAACGCACATTCCCCATGGACGCCATGTCCGAACCAAGAAACATCGTCCTCGGGGTCACCGGTTCCATCGCCGCCCACCGGGCGGTCGATCTGGCCAGCCTGTTGACCAAACGCGGCCACGCCGTCCACGTGGTGCTGACCGCCGACGCCCGGCGTTTCGTCACCGAGGTCCCCTTCCAAACCCTCACCCGCCATCCGGTCGTCACCGACCTGTTCGCCGACGACGGCTGGCCGCCGGTTCACATCCGGCTGGCGGACGCGGCGGACTTGCTGTTGGTTGCGCCGGCCACGGCCCACACCATCGCCCGCCTGGCCCTGGGGCTGGCCGACGACGCCCTCACCTGCATCGCCCTGGCCCTGCGCCCGGAGGCCAAGGTCCTGATCGCCCCGGCCATGAACGGCAAAATGTGGCTCCATCCCGCCACCCAGGCCCACGTGGCCACCCTGCGGCAACGCGGCGCCGAATTCATCGGCCCGGAAGAAGGCGCCCTGGCCTGCGGCTACGAAGGCGTCGGACGCCTCTGGGAAATCGAGGCCATCGCGGAACGGGCTGCGCAATTGCTGGAAACCTGATCGCCGTGTCCTCCCGCGCTCCCTCACCACCCTCTCCGGCCAAGGCCGCCTCCGACCGGCCCGCCGGTCGCCTGCCGGCCTTCCTCCGGTTCGCCTCCCCGGGAACGCCCAGCGAACACTGGCGGGTCTTCCGGCTCGAACGGGACATCGTCCTGCCGGCCAAAGGGGTGCTGATCTCGATCCTGTTCTACTACCTGTTCTTCACCAACTGGATGGAGGAAACCCCGGTGGCCTTCCGGGAAGCCTTTGGGGAAAGCCCCTGGCGCATGGCCCAACGGGCCGTCGAGTACGGCTTCCTGTTCTACACCGCCATGAACGTCGCCACCGCCTTCGTGCTGGTGGGCAGCCGCGAACTCTCCACCCGGGCGCTGCTCTCGTTGCTGTTCCTCAACGCCCTGTTGGACGCGATCTTCCTGGGCGCCATGGTGGTGGTCACCGAGGGTGTCCAGAGCAGCCTCTTCTGGGTGTTCCCGCTGTTGATCGCCCGCAACACCCTCATCCTCACCCCCGTGCTGCCGCAGGTGATCCTCAACCTCAGCACCTGCGGCATCTACGCCGCCGCCGCCGCCGGCGCCGCCGCCATCGAGCGCGCCGACGCCCTCTCCGCCGCCGGCGGGGGACTGAGCGCCGACGCCGTCCCGCCCGGACTGGACCTCGGCTGGCCCTTCACGCTGCGGGTCCTGTTGCTGCTGGTCCTCAGCCTTTGGCTGCTGGGCTTGCGTGTGCTGCTGGAACGCCAGCAACGCCAGGCCGAGGAACAGGCCGAAATGCTCCTCCGCAAGGAGCAGATCGAAGCCACCGCCCGCCTCGCGGCCGAAATCGCCCACAAACTCAAGAACCCCCTGGCCATCATCAACAACGCCTCCTACACCCTCCAGCGCACCGTCAAGGAGGGCAAGGGCACCATCACCCAGCAGATCCAGATCATCCGCGAGGAAATCGAGCGCTCCGACCGTCTCATCACCGAGCTGATGGGCTTTGCCCAACTGGCCGAAGGCCGGGTTGAACGCGTGGACGTCCGCGAGGAAATCGAGCGCGCCATCCGCCAGGTCTTCCCCCCGGCGGTCAAGTACGACATCGAGATCTACCGCGACTACGGCCCCGGCGTCCCGCCCCTGACCATCCAGCGCAACCACCTCGCCGATGCCTTGGTCAACATCCTCACCAACGCCCGCGAAATGATGGAAGGCCGCGGCCACATCTGGATCTCCACCCGCATGGGCGCCGACCAGATGGTGCGCATCCGGATCACCGACGACGGCCCCGGCATCCCGCCCGAAAACCTGGGGCGCATCTTCGACCCCTACTTCACCACCCGCGCCAAGGGCAGCGGCCTCGGGCTCGCCATCGTCAAACACAACCTCTCCATCTATGGCGGGGACGTGACCGTGGAATCCGAGGTTGGCCGCGGCGCCTCCTTCACCCTATCGTTCCCCGTCAAATCGACGGTCCGACTCCGCAAATGAGTGAACGCCTGCCACCCCTGCTGTTCGTGGACGACGAGCCGAACATGCGCCGCTCCTTCGAGGCGATCATGGCCGAGGAGGGCTATGACGTCCTGACGGTGGACTCCGCCGAGGCGGCGCTGGAGGCGCTGAAGGGACAGGAGTTCTTCATGGTGATCACCGACGCCCGGCTCGGCGGCATGAGCGGCTACGACCTGCTGCGGCGGTTGCGCGCCGATCACCCCCAGCTGCCGGTCCTGATGATCACCGCCTACGCCACCCCGAAGCTGGCCGTCGAGGCCATCAAGGCCGGCGCCATCGACTACCTCGCCAAACCCTTCGCCCCGGAGGAGCTGCTCCACGCCATCGCCCGCTGCGCCGAACGCTACCGCCTCCTCCAGGAAAACGCCCGACTCCGTGCCCAGGCCGACGGCGCCAACGACGTGGACCAGATCATCGGCGAATGCCCCCGCATCCGGGAGCTGCGCCAGTTGATCCGCACCGTCGCCCCCACCGACGCCACCGTCCTCATCCTGGGCGAAAGCGGCACCGGCAAGGAACTCATCGCCGGCGCCCTCCACCGCCTCAGCAAACGCAGCCACCGCCGCTACATCCGCATCAACTGCGCCGCCATCCCGGAAAACCTCCTCGAAAGCGAGTTGTTCGGGCACGAAAAGGGCGCCTTCACCGGGGCCATCCGGCAGAAGGTCGGCCGCGTCGAGGAAGCCGACGGCGGGACGATCTTCCTGGACGAGATCGGCGACATGAGCCGGCCCCTCCAGGCCAAGCTCCTCCGGTTCCTCGAGGACGGCTCCTTCACCCGCGTCGGCGGCAACGAGGAACGGCGCGTCAACGTCCGTCTCATCGCTGCCACCAACAAGGACATCGTCGAGGCCATCCGCCAGGACGCCTTCCGCGAGGACCTCTTCCACCGCCTCAACGTCGTCCAGTTCCGCCCGCCGCCCCTGCGCGAGCGCGGCGAGGACATCATCCTGCTGGCGGAGCATTTCCTGCGGCAGTTCGCCACCTCGATGAACAAACAGCTCCAAGGCCTCACCCCGGAAGCCCGCCGCCGCCTGCTCGAACACACCTGGCCCGGCAACGTGCGCGAACTCCGCAACGTCATGGAACGCGCCGCCATCTTGGAAACCGGCCCGCTGGTGCAGGTCTCCAGCCTGCCCGACTTCAACCTCGAAGCCCGCCTCCGCGAACGGGAAGCCCCGCCCGCCGTGGCCGGCGAATCCCTCGAGGAACGCCTCCAGGAATACGAACGCCACCTCCTGCGCAACGCCCTCGAAGCCGCCGGCGGGGACCTCGCCGGAGCCGCCGAACGCCTCCGCATCACCCCCGCCGAGTTCCGCAAACGCGCCCAGAAAGTCGGCCTCGAAACTCCCGCCAACGGGTTGTCCGGACGGTCCCGTTCGCGCTAGATTGGCCGCGGATGACCGCGTGGAACCTGGCATCGCAAAGCCTGCGGCCGCTGTTGGCGGCCGGGGAGCCGGTCTTGCCCACCCCGCCCGGACTGGCCCGCGACATCCTCATCCTGGTCCTCGCCGGTCTCCTGCTGCTGGCGTTCCTGATGCTCCTGGCCAAGTTCGCGATGAAGAAAAAACGGCGCCGCAAACGCCGCCATCGCCACCACCATCACCATCACCACCACAGCAGCAGCCATTCGAGCCATTCCGGCGCCGAGACCCCGGAGGAGAAATCCGGCACGGACGCCGATGACGCCTCCTCCAGCCATCACCGCCACCGCCGCCGTCGCCGCCGCCGGGAACACCGGCCCCGCAACCCCACCCTCGCCGAGACCGGCGGGCTGCCCCCGCGCCGCGACGCCAACCAACCGCCCAACGTCCATTGACCCAGGCGGCTGTCAGTGAAGCCATCACCCGCCGCAGCGCCTCCAACCTGGCGCTGGCCTTCGTGCTGCTGCCGGCCGACAAACGCCGCGCCATGGCCGCCCTCTACGCCTTCTGCCGCGAGGTGGACGACGTCGCCGACGAGGCAACCCGGCCCACCGAGGCCCGCCGACGCGAGCTGGCCGCCTGGCGGGAGGACATCGCCCGCGCCTGCCGCGGCGAACCGCCCCACCTGCCCGTCAACCGCGAGCTGGCGCCCGTCATCCGCCGGTTCAACCTGCCGTTCGAGCTGTTCGACGAGTTGATCCGCGGCTGCGAAACCGACCTCGCCCAAAGCCGCTTCGCCGACCTCGACGAACTCGAGCAGTACTGCCACCGCGTCGCCTCGGTGGTCGGCCTGCTGAGCATCGAAATCTTCGGCTACCGCCACCCCTCCGCCCGCGATTACGCCGTCGAGCTGGGCCGGGCGCTCCAGTTGACCAACATCCTCCGGGACGTCGCCACCGACGCCGCCCGCGACCGCATCTACCTGCCGCTGGCCGAACTCCGGCGTCACGGTGTGACCGAGGCCGAGATCCTCGCAGGCCGTTACACCCCGGCCTACGCCGCCATGGCCCGCGAACTCGCCGCCCGCGCCGCCGCCCACTACGCCGCCGCGCGCCGTGCCCTCCATCCGGAGGACCGCCGCGCGATGGTGGCCGCCGAGTTGATGGGCGCGGTGTATTGGCGGCTCCTGCGGAAACTCGAGGACCGCGCCTTCGACGTCTTCACCCACGGCCGGGTCCGCCTTTCCAAGCCCCGCAAGATCGCCCTCATCCTGGCGGCCTGGCTGCGTCACCTCCTCCACCTCCCCGGCATCCCGTATGGCCCGCGTTGAACCCCGCCGGCTCATCGTCAACGCCGACGATTTCGGCCGCACCCCGGCCCACAACGAGGCCGTCGCCCGGGCCCACCGGGAAGGCATCCTCACCACCGCCAGCCTCATGGTCAACGAACCGGCGGCCGGCGAAGCCGTGGCCCTGGCCCGCCAACTGCCCCGGCTGGGCGTCGGCTTGCATCTCACGCTGGTCTGCGGCCGCGCCGCCCTCCCCTCGACCCAGCCCCCGGGACTGACCGACGCCGAAGGACGCTTCGACTCGAACCCCGTCCGCGCCGGCCTCCGCTACTTTTTCCGCCGCGACCTGCGCCGGGCCCTGGAGGCCGAAATCCGGGCCCAGTTCGACCGGTTCGCCCAAACCGGCCTGCCGCTGGACCACATCAACGGCCACCTCAACATCCACCTCCATCCCACCGTGTTCGCCCTCCTGCTGGCCGCCGGACCGACCGACCGGCCCGTCGGTTTCCGGCTGACGCGCGACCGCTTCTGGCTCCAAGCCCGACTCGCCCCGGGCCGTTGGGCCTACCGCATCAGCCACGCGATCATCTTCGCGCTCCTGGCCGCCCGGGCCCGCCCGCAATTGCGGCAAACCGCCTGGCGCAGCCCCCGCCACGTCTTCGGCCTTTTGCAAGACGGCCGGGTTGAGGAAAACTGGCTCGAGGCGCTGCTGCCCCGGCTGCCGGCGGGCGACTCGGAGCTTTACGCCCATCCGTCCACCGTCGAGGCGCCGCACGAACTGGCGGCCCTCACCAGCGCCCGGGTGCGGCGCATGCTCGAGCGTGAACACATCCAACTCATCCGCTATCAAGACCTCTGACATGGCAAAGCTGCTGGCCATCCTCCTGCTGGGACTCGTGTTCGAAGCCGTCGGCGTCGTCTTCCTCAGCCGCGGGCTCAAGCAAATCGGCGAAGTCCGCGAAATCTCCGCGACGGAAATCGTCCGGGTCGTCAAGGCCGGCGCCACGAACCCGTCGCTGTTGCTGGGGGTGGCGTTCGAGGCGCTGTTCTTCGGCTGCCTGCTGACGCTGATGGCGCGGAGCGACGTGAGTTTCATCTGGCCGCTGACCTCCCTGGGCTTCGTGCTCACCACGCTGGCCGCCCGGTTCATCCTGCACGAAACCGTCGTCCCGCTGCGATGGGCGGGCGTCTGCCTCATCGTCATCGGCGCCGGCCTGATCAGTTGGACCGAACAACACAAACCCACCCCCGCACCGCCCCCCGCCGCTTCCGAACCGGCGCCCACGCCTTCGGTCGAGGCACGCTGAACCGCAAGACCATTCGCCCCGTCCCGGCAGCCGGCCGCACAGCGGGGTTCTCCCCCTCCCGCTGCCCGCTGTCTGTTCAGCCGCTTTCGGCGCGGAAGCAAACGGACCGCGCTCACGGCAACACCCGCCGTTCCCCGCGGCTCGGCGGCCCCTCCGGCCTCGTATCGTCCTCTGGGCGCACGGCTCCTACTGAACGGCGTGCGCCGTGCCAGGGCACACATCGGTGGAGCCCAAAGCCCGCAGATGCCAGCCGAAAAAAAAAAATGCTTGACCGTCTTCGCCAGTGGCTTTAAAAACACGGTCAGCAAGATTTCACCGTGCACACGCCAAGCCAACAGGCCAAGCCAACAGGCCAAGCCAACAGGCCAAGCCAACAGGCCAAGCCAACAGGCCAAGCCAACAGGCCATGAGGCGGTCCTTCCGTCTGTATGCGGCTGTTGCCGCCTCCGTACTCGCCTCTGACATACCACGCCAAGCGAACACCAAACCGCTGAGGACAGTACTTCGCGTCCAGTCTGCGAAGCGATTGAAATCGCAAACTGCGAGCGCGGGTTCTTCATTGGCGCACGCCTAAGAGAAAACCCACTGCCATGGACGAACACCGGCACCATGATCCGATACGCCCTCGACCGCTGCGATGGTTCCTTTTCACAGCAGCGCTGGTCTTCGGACTCACTGGCGTCGGGAAAGTCGCTGCTATGTGGATCGGCACGGTGCCTTTTCCGGGACAGGCAGACGCAATCCTTGGCCTTCCGGCGCGCCCTCTTTTGCTCCTAACTGGGCTCCTCGAACTCAGTGCGGCCGTCCTTTGTCTTGTGCCGCGATCTCGGCGGTTGGCCTTGGGGTTCGTCGCTTGGCTTGCCGGGGCCTTCTTGGCGTATCACCTTGCCGCAATGAACAGCCTGCATACGCATTGTCCTTGCTTGGGACGCTGGATAGACGTCTTTCACTTGGCGCCCCAAGTGGCAAACCGGCTCAGCCAAGTCCTCACAACTTACCTCTTCCTCGGCAGCTATGTTTTCCTACTCGCGGAGCAACGGCTGCTTCGCCGATCCGCACGTCGAAAAGTCGTACGCCAGCCCCGAACCAGCTTCCGCATCCTTCTCCCAGGCGTCATGGTTTCCCCCTTGCTCACCGGCCCAGCACATTCAGTCGAGCACCGGTTCGGCGTGGAGGGCTTGTGCGACTGGATTATCCTAAAAGAATCAGGGGCCACCAACGGCTCCTTTCGCACCACCTTCCGCCTCGCGGTTGAGGGGGCACGGTTTGACCTCCGGATAGTGAATCCCGAAAAGCCAAAGCTCTATCAACGCATTGTAGGTGACGAGACTACGACCTACTACTTGGACTACTATGGCCCCCTGGCGCCGAACGTAGCTGGTGCCATCGTCCTCGCCCGGCCTGTGCCCAATCTGAGCACTTACGAAACCGCCGGCCCTATTTGGCTCGCGTATGCCTCCGCCGACTACTTGCGGAAAGCCGCTCCCGCTCCACCCTCGGCTCACGTTTACTCGGCAAACATCGACATCGCCTGCGGAACGGGCACGGACAATGGCGCCGACGTCGGCCCCCACCGTGTCTTGCGCCCCGCACGCTGGCGCCTCTTGGAACCCGCCGGGTTGCCAGAATTCCTCACTTATTTCAACAAGGATGGCCACCTGAGGACCGCGCCCAACGCCGGCGGCCGGTTCCTTCAGCGTCCCCTGCCCTCCCCGTATCGGCGGGGATTCACCAACAGCCTTTACCAAGTGGTTCGGACAACGAACTACAACGGCATCCTCCTGCCCTTGGAAGCGCTTTACCTCACCTTCTGGGTCAAGGCCGCCGCGCGGTCTTCCAATGACCTCTGGGTCCATCATCGCTTTCGGGTGCGGCCCACCAACTTCTTCGTGCCCCAAGAGACCATCGCCATTCCTCCTCCACTCCCCGGCCCCACGGTTGTCACCGAGGCGCGCTTCCTTGAACACACGAACACCCCCAAGAACCTTTTCTATTACATGCGGACCAACCGTTTTCTTACCCTTGCGGAGGCCCGCCGCCTGCCGGTCTTCGCCCAAACCACCACGCCTCCACCCCTCCAGCCATCAGGTCCGCGCTTCCTTACACCCAGAGACACCTTTTTGCTGCTGTTGATCGTTTTCTCCGCTTTCGCCTTTTTCGCCTATCGTCGGCGCCCTCCACCACCAAACGGCGACGTCGATAGCCACCCAAAAACGACCTAACAACAAAGCACGAAGAGCACAGCATATGACGGCGAACACAAGCAACCAACGTAGTCTACCTCTGCTGGGACGCACCCTAATGATCGTTTCTTTGGCTGTTACGGCTGCCTTGGGAACTCACTTGGTGCTGGCCTCATGCCCAGCCACACAACCCGACTGGGAAAATGGCAACATTCTGTGCATGGATTGTCCCACAGCACAACCTACAGAGGGAAAGGAGGGAAATCCGTGCGAGAAGGCGAGAGAAGTGAACTACCAAATGGTCTTCTGCAACTGTGGCCTTACGGATAGACAGTGTGTTGGCAATGGCTCCATCGTTAACGTGCGAGTAAAATACTACAGTGGTTACTGTCGCGACGGCGTCTGCCAGGTTAGTGGCGATCCAACTGGGGACACCGTTGGCCAGAAGCGCCTTGCGGTAGAGTTGAATTGCCCGTAGGCTGACGAGACGCCGAGCAGCTCCGCAACGGTCCTTTCGGGCGTATCGGCGCGGCGGCGAACTTGGAGTCGCTCCTCCCCCGCGAATGGGGTGTGGGGCTGCATTATAAGGAGGGCACGCCGAGCGCAGCGGGGCACACGGGCTGGTCAACCCAGCCAATGAACGAGAGTGGCGAGAAACGAACGGGGGCGTGGGCGTCCCTTGAATCTGCTCTATTGTTAGTCCTCGTTCTGTTCAAGTTCACCTATGTGCTGCTCATCCCAAGGATCGCGGGTGTTTCGTGGCCACAGGGACTGACAGAGCCGCCTCCGCAATCTACAGAGAAGGCATTCGAATACCTGTCCATGACGGCGCCCTCTGGACCCTTTGCCGCTCACAATGGTCGTTGCTATCTCCAGCTCAGCAGATGGGGCTATGCCCGTGGCGAAGTGGTCGATTGCTTCTATCCCCTCTATCCCTTGCTGATCCGCGCCACGGCGCCGCTGTTCGGCGGCAACCATGTCGTGAGCGGCGTGGTTCTCAGCAATGTTTTTTCGCTGGCCGGTTGGTTCTTGTTCTTGCGGCTGACGGCGCGGCGATGGGGCCTGCGTGCCGCACTCTGGAGTCTCGGTTTCTTGATCGCCTTTCCCGGATCCCTGTTCTTTCAGTTCATCTACACCGAAAGCCTCTTTTTCCTTCTGTTGATGGGGCTCTGGTGGGGGCTGCAGAACCGGCGGCTCGCCCTGGCGGCCGTCTGCGGCACATTGGCGCCCCTCTGCCGCGGTCCGGGAGCCTTTCTCCTGTTGCCCCTGGCAGGGCACGCTTTTGAGACCACGTTTCCGTCCGGGCTTTCCGCGTGGGTCGCCCGCCCGCGACAAGGTCGGCGTCCATCCTCCTTCCCGCATTCCAGCGGACCGGCCACGGCCACGGCGGAGAACCAGCCTTCCCAAGCATCCGGCGGCCAACAAAAGGCCGAACCCGCCCGCGGAAAGCCCGATCGCCTCCGCCCCGGGGCGGTTTGGTTGGTGGCCGGCACGCCGGTGTTGGGATTCGGGATTTATCTGGCGCTCATGTGGCACTGGACCGGCAATGCGTTCGAGGGCATCGACGCCCAGCACCGATGGGGCGACCACGCGATCTCCAACATTTGGAATATTCCCAAGTTCATCGCCGCGTTCTTCACGCCCGCCACGTGGTACGACCGGAACGCCACGGTCTTGGATCGGCTGGTATTTCTGCTGATTGTCTCCACGCTGCCCGTCCTGTGGCGGCAGGACAAGTCGCTGGCGGTGTGGACCGTGGCGCTGGGCATCCTGCCGGCCATGAGCGGCACCTTCACCGCTTTGACCCGGTATGCTTCGTGTGCGTTCCCCATGTTTGTCGCCTTGGGACTGGTGATCAACCGGCGCCCTCGACCATGGGCCGGGGCCGGTCTATTGGCCGTGTTCGGCCTCCTGCATGCGGTGCTGCTATGGCGACACGTGCATTTCCTGTGGGCAGGATAAGGGAATTCCGCTGCCCGGGCAGGGACTGGCGGCTTTCGGCGTCCCTGGGGACCAACCTCGTATTGGAGGAAAATGCCGTGATCACGTGGTGATCGGGACTCTAGTCGCCGCATAGAGCCGCATCGAACACGGCGGCCAACCGTTCGGCGGCTTCTTTTACGCGACGGTGAAACCGCAGCAGCTCGAGCACCCGGATCGGACGCGCGGCCAGCGCCCAGGCCAGCCGTCCCCAACGCAGCCGGCCATCCGGGCTCATCAGGCGGTTGAAGTCCAGCGGCAGGTCCTCGTCGGCTCCATCGCTGATCACCCGGACCGTCAGGCAGGGAACGCCGCGGGATTCGCAGACCGACCGAATGGCCGCCGTCTCCATGTCCACGGCGTCCGCGCCGCTGGCGGCCCGGCAGGCCGC
>RFJD01000307.1 GCA_003695015.1 Verrucomicrobiota bacterium
GAAGTTGCAACGCAACAACCGCGCCGGTTGGCCGTCCACGCTCACCTGCCAGTCCGGATGATGCTTGTCGTTGAGCAGGAGAACCGAAGGCGCCGTGGCGCGGGCGTGGAGCCGGATGCGTTTGGGGGTGTAGCTGAGAAACTCGACCGACCCCGGCGGTGTGTTGCTGGAAACGGCAGGCTCGACCGGCAGCGGTTCGGCCACGATCACCGACTGGTGCGGATCCCACAACGGACTCACGAGGGTTTCGAGGGTCCGGGCGTCGTTGGTCTGGACCTGCCACCGCGGGTAGAGGGCGGCCCGCGGGAGGGCGCCGGTGAACTCGATGAGGGCGAAGGGACCGGCCGCGTTGGTCTTGACCGTGATCGCCCCGCCGGGACGGGCTTGTTCGATGGTGAAGGCGAGCCCGGGCCGGAGGCGTTGGCGGGCGGGATCGAGCAACTGGTTGAGGATGGTGATGACGTCGCCGCCCAGGGCGAGGAGGTAGCGGGTGTTGGTCAGTTCCCACAGACGCATCTCCGCCTCGATGCCGGCCTGGTTGAAGGCCTGGCGGTAGAGGGCGTTGTCCACGGCCACGCGCGGTTCCTGGACGACGTCGAGCGACTGGATGTTGTAGTAGCGGAAGCCGTGCTGGAGCCAGTCGGCCCGGTAGAGCTGCATCAGGATCTGGACGTAATTGAGCAGCCCGGCCTGCTGGAGGGGCCGGAACAGCTCGGGCTGCATCCAGAGGTTGTTCGAGATCATGGCCACGCGGTGCTCCCACGGGCGCTCGGCGAGGAAACGGGTCAGGCCATTGGGGGCGTATTTCTCGGCAAAGTTCCAGTAGTGGATCCAGGGACGGTTCGCCAACGCCAGGTCGCCTGCCACCAACATCCCCAAGGCCGCCAGCCCCACCCGCAGGCGCGGGCCGTTCCAAATCCGGCCAGCGATCAGCAGCAACACCGCGATCGTCGCCGCCAGCAGCAGGACGGTCCAGCCGGCCTCCCGGATGCTGTGGGCGGCGACCAGCTTCGCGGTGGCCTCGTCGGCGGGAAGCGCCTTGACCAGGTAACGTTCCAGCGAACCGCGGAAGGAGCCGTAAACCAGCCAACTCAAGACGCACAGCCCCCAGAACACGCCCAAGCCGCCGAACCAACGCCGATCGGCCTTCGGCGCGCTCTGCCACCAGTCTTTCAGCCGCGCGGTCCACGCACCGGCCGCGGTCGTCGCCCGGCCGGCGTACAAGCGGAGAAACGCCTCCAGCCCGTGGGCGAACAAGATCACCACCGCCAAGCTGAAGGGGTGGAGGAACTTGATGGGATTCCGGATGGTCGAGAAATACGGCAGGGCGTAAACCAAGCGGTAGAACGGCGCGTGCCGCCCCCATGCCAGGGCCATCGAAACCACCGCCGCCACCGCCCAGAACCACACCCAACGGCGCTCTTCATCCGTCAGCGGCCCCTCCCGCCGCCGCCGGGCCTGCACCAAGGCGAAGAACGCCAGCACCAGCACCGGGACCCCGGCGTAGTGTCCGGCCCCACTGTGGCGCCGCATCAGCTCCGGTTGGGTGGGATGCTCGCCCACCCGACCCCAGTATTGGCCGCCGTCCGGGGTGTCCATTCGGTAACCGAAAAGCCCGGCCACGAACGTGCGCAGCGTTTCGATCTTGGGCAGGCTCCATTGGGTGGCGGCGTCCCAGCGTTGCTCGCGGGTGGGCTGGTCCTGCTCCATGCCGACGACGCCCACGATCTGGGTGCCGATCAGGACCGTGAGCGCCTGGGCCGCCAGGAAGGCCGCGACCGCGGCGACCGTGGCCACCCGCAAGGCCGCCCGCCCCAGCGTTCGGGAACCGCCGTGACGCCAGGTTTGGAACACGACGAACGCGGCCACGTAGAGGCTCAGAATCGCGCCGCTGTCGAACCCCTCCATGACCGCCATGCCGACGGCCATGCCAGCGAGGGCGTCCTTGAGCCAACGCCACGAGGTGGCCGGCGTGACCAAGGCCGCCAACGCGAGGAACGTCGAGGCAATCGCCAGGGCCAGCGTCCCCAGTCCCCAGCAGGCGTAGCTGAAGAAGTCGGTGTTCAACGCCGCCGCCAGTCCGGCCAGCAGGCACGTCAGCGGCCGGAAGCCGAGTTGCCGGAAAAACACCCACGCGCTCAGGCCCAACAGCAGCAGCGTCACCGGCGCGTAAATCTTGGCGAACCACAGCGGCCCCAGCAACCAGAGCAGCCCGTAGGTGACACTGGGGAAGGCGCTGCCCGCCGGGGCGCCCACCCAGTTGAGGTCGTTCCACATGCCGGTGAAGGCGTCGGGCATCGCGGCGTAGGCGGCGGCGTTGGCGCCCAACGGTCCGTCGCTGGAGAACAGCAGTTGCCCCTCCTCGAAGCTCCGGTGGAACAGGATCAGGAGCACGGCCAGGAGGGCCAGCATCATGCCGGTCCACGGCCGGGCCAGCACCCCGGGACGTCGGGCCTCGGAACTCTGCGGCTTCATGACTCAGCGCGGGAACGGTCCGCCGGAGCGGGAATCTTCTCCAGCTCGAAGCGGACGCCGTCGTAGAGGTTGAACAGGAAGTAGCGCAACACCGGGCGGAAAGGGATGAGGTTGCGGAGCCGCTGCCGCCAGTTGCGCCGGTCGGCGTACAGCTCGGCCCGGATGAGGCGGAAGCGGAACGGCACGTAGTAGTTGTACGGCCAGCCCTCGCAGAAGTAGTTCATGCTTTGCTCGGTGAAAAAGTGCTTGTGAGTCGGGTCCTGAAAGGCCCAATCGCTCTTGGCGTAGGGCACCAGGATGTGCGCCCGGCCGCCGGGCCGCAGGATGCGGTGGATCTCCCCCATAACCGCCGTCACGTCGTCCAGATGCTCGAGGACGTTGTCCATGAGCACCTCGTCCACCGAATCGGCCTCGAAGGGATACGGCGGCCGGTTGAGGTCGAAGTGGCGGTCCGCCTTGACCCCCGGCAACACGTCGCAGTTGACGTAGCCGGGCAGGTACTTCTCCCCGCAACCCAGATTCAGTTTCAGTGGCGTCGGCGGCATCCGGGCCGTGTTTAGCCTCTTTGGCCCGGCCGTTCAAAGAAAACCGCGCGCGCCTCCCGGCCCCACTCCCGGCACGGCCGGACCCACCGGCGGCGCGCTCCGGGAAAACGGAGACGTTCCGGCGGCTGGACAAGCCTCCATCGAGGGACTATGGGAAAGGGTGTCCGAACCAGTCGGCCTCCGCGAGATGAGATTGTTCGTGGCCATCGTGTTGTGGCTGGGCCTGTTCCTCCTGTGCTGGCCCCTGGCCGTGCTGGCCCTGCTGCTGTGGCCGGTCGTGTGGTTGCTCTCCCTTCCCTTCCGCCTGGCGGCGTTGCTGGTGGAAGTGGCCTTCCGCACCTTGCGCGCCATCCTGCTCTGCCCGGCAAGGCTCCTGGGCGAGAAGGTGTGAGCGGCGGTCCGCCGGGCGGCTCCGGACGGACCGTTTTCGCCGGAGCCGCGGGCGGACCCGGACGGAGCGCCACGGGGATCAGGGCACCGGCACGATCCGGTAGAACTTCACCGCCGTCATGCCGCCGGTCTGGCTGCCGTCGTCCACGAACTCGTACTGGCCGTCGGCGGAGGTGATCTCGCCCGGCACCGGGATCCAGTTGACGTTGCCGTCCGGAGGCAGTTCGGTGGCGTACTCGATGCGGAAGCGGAGACCGGGCGGAGCGCTCCAGCTCAACCGGACCTCGCTGCCGGAAACGACGACCACCGGGTTGAGTGCCAACGGCGGTTCCTCGTCGCCGGTGCGCACCTCGACCAGCAGGCTGTAGGTCACCGAGTTGGCGGTCTGGTTCAGCACCCCCACGTACCAGTCGCCCGGTGACAGCGGGACCGGCTGGCTGTTGGTGCTGACGACGATGACGTCCGGCGTGGTGCCCGGTTGGAGGCTGAAGTAGTCGAACAAGGCCGGCGTGGGCAACGGCAGGCCCTTGCGCAGGATGAGGTCGGCGTTGCCGTTGACCGGCGTGAGGGTGAAGGTGGCCTCGACCATCAAGGGATCCACCACCAGCCGGAAGTAGTCCGGCCGGGCCGGCAGATCGGGCGCGATTTGCTCGGCCGGAACGGTCCGCACCACCGGAATCCCGGGCGTCAGGTCGATGACCTGCGGGGTGGGATCCACCGTCGCGGCGGTGAGGGTGTAGGTGATGGGAACGGTGTCCAAGTCGAGCACGGCCACGTACCATTCGCCGGAGAGGTCGGGCAGGTTGGCGTTGGTCCGGATCAACAACCGGGCGGGCGCGCCGGGGGCGGCCAGATCGGCGAAGTCGTAGTTCAGGGCGTCGGGCTGCGCCCCGTACCGAACGAGCAACCGCGCCGGACCGGTGGCGTTGTCCAGGCTGAACTCGATCGCCGGCGGGGCGTTGGTGGGCGTGAACCGGAACAGCTTGGTGAAGTCCTCGCCGGGC
>RFJD01000052.1 GCA_003695015.1 Verrucomicrobiota bacterium
AAGAGGTAGAGCGTGCCGTGGGTGCCGCGGATTTCGATGTGGGATTCGTTGGGGGCGGCGGGGGCGCCATTGGCGTTGAATTGCGAGAAGATCACCAGCGTGCCGCCGGGGTATTGCCAGAGCACTTCGAGGGTGTCCGGGATTTCGCGGTTGTCCTGCACGGCGAACTTGCCGCCCATGGCCGTGACCGCCAGCGGACGGTCCTGTCCGAGCGCCCAGTGGATGAAGTCCAGGTAATGGGTGCCGAAGTTGGTGAGCTGGCCGCCGGAGTAGTCGCGGAACCAGCGGAAGCGGTAGAAGGTGCGGTTCGGGTTGTAGGGGCGCTCGGGAGCCGGCCCCTGCCAGTCCCGCCAGAACGCCGCCGAGGGCGGGGGCTGATCGGGCGGGTTGCCGATGCCGACCGTGCCTTCGTTTTGGATGTGGAAGCAGCGGGCCGCGGTGACCTTGCCCAACGCGCCTTGCCGGACCAGTTCCGCCGCCTGCCGGCACATTTCGGAGGAGCGCCGGTGAATGCCCACCTGCACGACCCGTTGGTGCCGCCGGGCGGCCTCGACCATCCGGCGGCCCTCGGCCACCCGCAGCGACAACGGTTTTTCCACATACACGTCCAGCCCCGCTTCGCAGGCGGCGATCATTTGCGGCGCATGCCAGTGGTCGGGAGTGCAGATGACCACGGCGTCGAGTCCCTTCTGTTCGAGCAACCGCCGCCAATCGCGGTGTTTGGCCACGGGGCGGCCGACCTTGCGGGCGGCGAATTCGACGTACGGTTCGTGCAAGTCGCACAGCGCCGCCACCTCGGCGTCCGGTTGTTTCAGGAAGGCGTCCAGGACTTGGTCGCCCCGGTTGCCCAAGCCGATGAAGCCCAAGCGGACGCGCTCATGGGCCGCAGCACGGGGAGCGGGCGTCGCGGTGGCGGCCGCCGCCAAGGCCATGCTCTTGGCGAACTGTCGTCGATTCAGGGTGGTCATGAGCCCGGACTCTACCGGGGGCGCTTGCGGCGGGCGAAGCCAAATTGCCGGGCGCCGGGATTCCGGTTCCGGGCGGGCTTTGGTAAGCTCCGCGCCTGTGAGCCTGTTTCCCGCTTTCAAGCGTGAAGGGGCCCGGAGGGCCGAAGGAAGCCGCTGTCGGGCCGGGTTGATGGTCGGCTTGCTGTGCATCGGCGCGGCATGGTCGGGCGCCGCGGCGGCCGGCTACGGAATCATGGTTTCCGAAGCCACCGCCGCCCAGGCCGGGTGGCGGTCGGTGGTGGCCGCCCTGCAAGCCAAACATCCGGGCTCGGTCGTGTTTTCCTGGGCGCGACAGCCGGAGGAAACGCTGCCGGCCCTGCGCGCGTCGTTCCCGCGCCATGTTTGTTTTGTGGCCCGTCCCGAGGAGGCCGGCCGCGAGTTCGTGGCCCGGGTTCACCGCCTCATGCGCCGGCTCGATGCCGATCCCTACACCGACGCGCTCTGGGGGATCCTGACCGGGTACGACGCAGCTTGTGCCCGGCGGATCGCGCTGGAGCGCGACCCGCTGATCGTGCGCAAGGTGGCGGCCGGCACGGAGGTGGCGCTCGAGATGTGCGAGGAGGGCGTGTGGTATTCCGAATTGAAACCCGGTCTCATGGTCCGGAAACCGCGCGGCGGCGCGGCGCGGGAGGAGACGGTCCCGGCCGACACGACCGAGGCGCTGGTGCGCACGCTCAACGAGTATCGGCCCGACCTGTTTGTCACCTCGGGCCATGCCACCGAGCGGGACTGGCAGATCGGTTACGCCTATCGCAACGGCCAGTTCCGTTGCCAGGACGGGCGGCTTTGGGGGGTGGACACCCGGGGCCGGCGGTTCCCGGTCGATTCGCCCAATCCGAAGGTTTATCTGCCGGTGGGCAATTGCCTGATGGGCCACATCGACCGGCGGGATTGCATGGCGCTGGCGTGGATGAACAGCGCGGGCGTTCGCCAGATGATCGGCTACACCGTGCCCACTTGGTACGGCTATGCCGGTTGGGGTTGCCTCGACTATTTCCTCGAACAACCGGGCCGGTTCACGTTCGCCGAGGCCTTTTTCGCCAACCAACACGCCCTGATCCACCGGCTCGCCCGGTTTTTCCCGGAAGCTCTGAAATCGCCGTCGGAGAAGCCCGGCCGCGTGCCGAAGCCACCAGCCCTCACGGCCGGGGCGCGCGCCGCCGGGTTGACCCCCACCGATGGCCGCGGGTTGTTGTACGACCGCGACGTGGTGGCTTTTTACGGTGACCCGGCCTGGGAGGCGCGCATGGCGCCGCAACCGTGTGCCTGGGAGCAAACCCTCACCGAGCGGGAAGGCGTTTGGACCCTCACCATCACGCCCCGCCGGGGGGAGCGGACCTTCGAGCCGATCAACCGCAACGGCGCCCAGCGCGGCGGCCGCCCCATCGTGCAATTCCTTCCCCGGCGCCTCGGCCCGGTGGAGATCATGGAAGGCGCCGAACTGCAGCCGGTGGTGACCGACGACTTCGTCCTGGTGCCGTTGCCCGCACAACGTCCGGTGGCGGAGTCGTATCGCGTGGTTTTTCGCGAACTGGCGCGGCCGGCGACGCCCTGACTCCCGCACCCCGGCGCGAAGGGAAAGGGGCCGGCGACCTCGCGGCCGCCGGCCCTGCCGTCAGACTGGATCCCGGAGTAACCCTGGGATCAACGTTCCGCCACTTCTTGGAAGTACGGGTAGGCCGGCATGCCGTGTTCGCCCACGTCCAGCCCCTCGAACTCCTCCTCCTCACTGACCCGCAGGCCGAGGGTCGCCTTGATCAGGCCGAAGACCGCCAGCGAGAAGACGAAGGCGAAGGCCGACACCGCCGCCGTCCCGATCAACTGCGGCAGGAACTTGCCACCTCCGAAGATCCCGACGGCGATCGTGCCCCAGTTGCCGCAAACCCCGTGGACCGAGATCGCGCCGACCGGATCGTCGATGCGCAGCCGGTCCAGCCCCAGCACCGAGAACACGACCAAGATCCCGGCGACGGCACCCACCGCGACTGCGGCCCACACCGGCGTGGTGTCGGCGCCGGCGGTGATGCCCACCAAGCCGGCCAGGATGCCGTTGAGGGCCATCGAGAGGTCCGGTTTTTTCAGGACGACCCACGAAGTGAAGGCCGCCGCCAGGCCGCCGGCGCAGCCGGCCACCGTGGTCGTCACGAACACCAGCGACACCCCCGCCGGGTCCGCGCTCAACACCGAGCCGCCGTTGAACCCGAACCACCCCAGGAACAGCAGGAACACTCCGATCGCCGCCAGCGGCATGTTGTGGCCGAGGATCGGTTTGATTCGGCCGCCGGCGTACTTCCCCCGGCGCGGTCCCAGCAACAGCACCGCCGCCAGCGCTGCATAGCCGCCGAAGGCATGCACCAGGCTCGAGCCGGCGAAGTCGATGAACTCCTGCCCGAACAACGACTCCATGCCGCTGTTGAGCCAGCCGCCGCCCCATTCCCAGGAACCGGTGATGGGGTAGCCGATCAACACCAGCAGCGTCGCCCCGAGCATGAAGGGCCCCAGCTTGATCCGCTCGGCCACCGCCCCGGACACGATCGTCGCGGCCGTGGCGGCGAACATCGCTTGGAAGATGAAGTCGCTCCAATACGTGTAGGCCGGATTGTAGGCGCTGGTCAGGTGGGCCACGCCCGCGGCGGTCGCGCCGTCGAAGCTGTTGGCGATCGGATGCCCCAAGGCCAGCACCCCGTGGATCAGCCAATCGCCCGGATACATCGC